>CAZAHX010000024.1:0-14091 GCA_964485005.1 uncultured Acidimicrobiaceae bacterium
TGGAGAAGTCCTGGCCCATTCGCACCAGGGCGTCGTAGATGGCCTGGTCGCCGTGGGGGTGGTAGTTGCCCATGACGTCGCCGACCACCTTGGAGCACTTGCGATGCGCCGAGCCGGGGCCGATGTTGTTCTCGAACATCGAGTAGATGATCCGACGCTGCACCGGTTTGAGCCCGTCCCTCACGTCGGGGAGCGCCCGGGAGACGATCACCGACATGGCGTAGTCGATGAAGCTGGCCTCCATCTCCGAGGAGATCTCCACTTCCGGGTGGCGCATCGCGGCGTGCTCGTCGGTCATCAGATGTCCAGGAAGCGCACGTCGTCGGCGTTCTGCTGGATGAAGGCCTTTCGGGAGGGGACGTCGTCACCCATCAGCGTGGCGAAGGTCTCCTCGGCACGGGCGGCGTCCTCCACCTCGACCCGTAGCAGCGTCCTGGTCTCGGGGTTCATGGTGGTGTCCCAGAGCTCCGAGGCGTTCATCTCGCCGAGACCCTTGAACCGGGTCGGCTTCTTGTTCGGGTGCTCCTTGCGGAACTCCTCCCATTCCTCCTCGTCGGCCAGGTAGTGGACCTGAGAGCCCACCTTGACCCGGTAGAGCGGGGGTTGGGCCACATAGACGTAGCCATGCTCGACGAGGGGGCGCATGTGGCGGAAGAACAGGGTGAGCAACAGGGTGCGGATATGTGCCCCATCGACATCGGCGTCGGCGAGGAGGATGACCTTGTGATAGCGGGCCTTCTCGATCTCGAACTCGTCGCCGATCCCGGTGCCGATAGCGGTGATGATGTCCTGGACCTCGCTGTTCTGGAGAGCCTTGGCGAGCCGGGCCTTCTCCACATTCAGGATCTTCCCCCTGATGGGGAGAATGGCCTGGGTCTCCGAGTCGCGGGCCGACTTGGCGGGCCCGGCCGCTGACTTCCCCTCCACGATGAACAGCTCCGACTCACCGGGGTCGCGACTGGAGCAGTCGGCGAGCTTGTCGGGGAGGCCCCCCGACTCGAGGCCCGACTTGCGTCTGGTCAGCTCTCGCGCCTTGCGCGCCGCCTCGCGGGCCTTGGCGGCGTTGACCGACTTCTCCACGATGCGGCGGGCCTCGGGAGAGTACTTCTCCAGCCAAACCGGGAGCTTGCGGTTGAGAGCCTTCTCCACATAGGAGCGAATCTCGGTATTCCCTAGCTTGGTCTTGGTCTGCCCCTCGAACTGAGGCTCCTTGACCCGCACCGAGATGATCGCGGTGAGACCTTCGCGGACGTCCTCACCGGTGAGATTCTCGTCCTTGTCCTTGAGCAGGTTCTTGGAACGGGCGAAATCGTTGATCGCCTTGGTGAGGGCCTTGCGGAAGCCCTCTTCGTGGGTGCCGCCCTCGTGAGTGTTGATGTTGTTGGCGAAGGAGAGAACAGACTCGTTGTATGCCGCGGTCCACTGCATGGCCAAGTCCAGCTCGGCATCGTCGTCGACGTCGTGGAGATCGATGATGTGCGGGTGGATGGGATCCTTCTGCTTGTTGAGGTGGTTGACGAAGTCGACCAGGCCGCCCTTGTAGTGGAAGGTGTCGCTGCGCTCCTCCTCATCTCGCTGGTCGGTGAGCGTGATCTGGAGCCCCCTGTTGAGGAACGCGGTCTCCCGGAGACGGGAGGCGACGATGTCGTAGTCGAAATCGGTGGTCTCGGTGAAGACCTCGGGGCTGGGCCAGAAGCGGATGGTGGTGCCGCTCTTCTTCACGCCCTTCACCTTCTTCGGTTCCTTGGTCTTCGGGGCCCCCTCCTTGAACTCCTGGGTGTAGAGCTGGCCGTCCCGCCTGACCTCGGCCTCGAGCTTGGTGGAGAGGGCGTTGACCACCGAGACACCCACCCCGTGGAGACCGCCGGAGACGGTGTAGGCACCCTGCTCGAACTTGCCCCCGGAGTGCAGCGTGGTGAGGACGGTGGTGAGGGCGGACTGCTTGGTCTTGTCGTGTCGGTCGACCGGGATGCCTCGGCCGTCGTCGACGACCTCGACCCCTCCGTCCGCGAGAAGGGTCACCGAGATCTTGGTGCAATGACCGGCCATGGCTTCGTCGACCGAGTTGTCGACGACCTCCCAGATGAGATGGTGGAGGCCCCGGGGACCGGTAGTCCCTATGTACATGCCGGGCCGACGCCGGACCGCCTCGAGCCCCTCGAGGACGGTGATGTCTCGTGCCTGGTAACTGTCGCGGGTGGCCGTCACGAGCCTCCTCTCATCTGCGCTACTGGGTGACCTGGAAGAGAAAATGGGCCGCTCTCGGCGCCAACTTTCACACATGTCATTTTACCTGCCAGACCCGACAGAAACGAATTCATTCGGTCACGATCTCCCAGGTGGGCGTACGTCTATCGATTCGATGACCCCTTGCCCCACCCGTGATGAGATGGCCTCGAGCAGGTCGGGAACCCCGTAGCGGAGAAAGGCCACCATGGAGGGGCTGGTCGCCTCCACCACCAGCGTCTTCCCCCGCACTCCGACCGGCTTGGAGCGTTGCGGCCAAGGGCTGGGCGCCAGGGTCTCCCACTCCGAGTTGATGGTCGACATGATGCGCGGGTCAGCAAATCCGAGCTTGGCGAATACCTGGTTGAGCGTGTCGGACAATGGCTCCAGCTCGTCTTTGCTCATAGCGGGTGCCGACCTCCCTCCGACCCCCCGAACGTCAACTCGCCGGGCTCGACTTGCCATACCGACCCCGGCACCGGGACCTCGTCGGGGCGGGCGGAAGTGATCACGGTCTGAGCCGTGGCGGGTAGCGCCTTGGTGAGGGCCGCGGCCCGCTCCGGGTCGAGCTCGGAGAAGACGTCGTCGAGGAGCAGCACCGGCGGCTCACCGACCGCCTCGGCGACGGCGCGATGGGCGGCGAGCTTGATGGCCAGAGCTAGGGTCCGCTGCTCCCCTTGGCTGGAGTGGGTTCGGGAATCGCGCTCCCCGATGGAAAGCACCGGGTCGTCGCGGTGGGGACCGACGGTCGTCACCTTTCGTTGATAGTCCCGTGCCCGTGCGGTGACAAGGGCCTCGGCGAGAAGATCGGAGTACTCGGCGGCAGAGCGATCTGCCCTGATGCCGGGTCCCCAGGAAGCCTCGTAGCCGAGGCCCGCCTCTTTCTCGTCACCGGAGATCTCCCGGTAGGCGTCGTCGAGGAGGGGAGCGAGCCGCTCGATCACCCGGGCTCGGCGGACCAGCACCCTCCCCCCGGCCTGGGAGAGCCGGGAGTCCCACACGGCAAGGGTGGCGTCGTCGCGGCCGCCGCCCTTGAGGAAGGCGTTGCGCTGGCGGAGCGCCCGCTCGTACTCGGCCTGATCGAGATGCGCCGCCGGCCAGAGCTGCACCGCCACCTCATCGAGCATGTCCCGCCGATGAGCAGGGCCTCGTTTAACCAGATCGAGGTCGTCGGGAAGGAAGGCGATCACCCGGACCACCCCGAGAAGATCGGCGTTGCGCCGGAGACGAGTCTTGTCCACCTGGGTCCGGCGTGGGTGATCCTCAGAGAGCTCGATCTCGATGAGACGCTGCCGATCGTCCGAGGAGACGCCGGATCGGATCACCGCGCTGGGCTCGCCCTCCGAGATCAATGCCGAGTCCGGCGCACCGCGAAACGACCGGAGCGTGGCGAGATAGGCGATGGCCTCCAGCAGGTTGGTCTTCCCCGCGCCGTTGGGACCCACAAGCAGGTTGACTCCAGGGGCCGGGCTCCACTCCAGGGTCCGGTATGACCTGAAATGTGACAGCGTCAGCCAGTCGACCTGCAATTCAGACCCGTACGGGCATGAGGAGATAGAGAAACTCGTCGCCCTCGCCCCCGTCGATCACCGAGGGCTTGAAGGAGTCGATCACCTGGATCCTGATCTCCTCACCGGGGATGGCACTCACGCCGTCCTGGAGGTATCGGGGGTTGAAGGCGATGGAGACTTCATCCTCGGCGCCGGAGAACTCCCCGGAGAGATGCTCGGTCTCGCCACCCACGTCCTGTCTGCTCACCTGGACCTCGACTCCACCCTCCATCAGCTTGAGACGCACCGGAATGTGGTCCTCGGCAACGAGAGTGACCCGGCCGAGGGCCTCCAGCAGATCCTCCTTGTCGAGGACCACCTGGTTGGGGTAACTCTCCGGGAGCAAGGATCGGTACTTGGGGAAGTTGCCGTCGATGAGACGAAGACGGAGGGTGCCGCGATCGGAGCTGAACACCGCCTCGCGATCGCGCAGTTGCGCAGTCACCTTCGGGGCGCCCACCGTTCTCGGCAGCTCACGCAGACCCCGCGCCGGCACCAGACCGGTGCCCTCGAGACCGATCCCCTTCAGATCCCGCTTGGCCAACCGGTAGGAATCGGTGGCCACCATTCTCAACCCCTCGTCCGAAGTCTCGAAGAGCACTCCGGTGAGGATGGGCCGGGCTCCGTCTCCAGACGCCGCCACCGTGACCTGGGCGATGGCTTCGGCGAACGTCTCACCGTCGACTTCGACGCCGTCGGAGATCACTTCTTCCTGAGTGGGGAAGTCCTCCACCGACAGCGGTCGGAGCGTGAAGCGCGGGCCGTTGCCCTCCACGACAATGTCGGTGTCGGTAGCTCCGATGGTGACCTCGCCCACCGGCATCTTCCGCACCGCCTCCGAGATCAGCCGACCCGGGATCACCGCTCGACCCTCCTCGATCACCTCCACCTCGGCTTGGGTGCGCACCGTCATGTCGAGATCGGTGCCGGTGACCCGCAACGTGTTACCCGAGACCTCGCAGAGCAATCCCTGCAGGACGGGCAGCGCGGTCCTGGTGCCTACGGCGCGATTGGCTCTGGTGAGCACGTCGGCCAGGTCGTCACGCTGGGCTCGGATTCTCACAGGCTGGGGTCCCTTCTTCTCTTGCTATCAAAATTCATTTCAAAGGTTATTAGTCGTAGTAGGAGGTTGTGTAGATGTTGATTACCGAAGGTCGGTCAACCGTTGGTTGGCGAAATGGCTGGGGAAAGAGATGTTGAGCAAAGAGGGGAAAGCAGGGAGAACTTGGGGAGAACTCACGATCCTGTGGAAACGGCACCACCTTTCCTCAGGTCCTGTGTGAGCTGATTCACACGGTCGAACACGGCCCGATCGGAGCGGAGGATCCGCTTCACCTTCTCCACCGAGTGGAGCACCGTGGTGTGGTCCCGGTTGAAGTGCTCGCCGATCTTGGGGAGCGACAGGTCGGTGAGCTCCCGGCACAGGTACATGCCCACCTGCCGGCAGAGCACCAGGGGCTGACGACGGCTGGCACTGAGCACGTCGTCGACGGAGAATCCAAAAGAGGCGGCCGTGTTGCGGATGATGGTCTCCGGACCCAGGGGGGCCACTTCCTCGGCGGTGACGATGTCGCGGAGGACTCTCTCCGCGGTCTCCAGGTCGATATCCCGGCGGTTCAGAGCCGACCACGCGGTGACCCTGGTGAGGGCACCCTCGAGCTCGCGGATGTTGTCGGAGACGAGCCCGGCGATGTACTCCAGAACCGGAAGGGGGACCGGACGAGGGGCGAACTCCGCGTTGCGTTTGAGGATGGCTAGCCGGGTTTCCACGTCCGGGGGCTGGATATCGGTGAGCAGACCCCACTCGAATCTGCTGCGCAGCCGGTCCTCGAGTGAGGAGAGATTGCGGGGATGGCGGTCCGAGCTGATCACCATCTGCTTGCCCGACTCGTACAGAGAGTTGAAGGTGTGGAAGAACTCCTCGAGGATCTGCTCTTTGCCCTCGAAGAACTGGACGTCATCGAGGAGCAGGATGTCGGCGCTGCGATACCGGTGCTTGAAGTCGTCGGGACGCTTGCGACGGATGCAGTCGATGAAGTCGTTGAGGAAGTTCTCCGACGACACGTAACGGACCTCTAAATCGGGGTACATCTCCAGGGCCTGGTGACCCACTGCGTTGAGGAGATGAGTCTTGACCAACCCGGCCCCCCCGTAGATGAACAGCGGGTTGTAATGGGCCCCGGGTTGCTCGGCGACGGCCATGGCCGCGGCCCAGGCGAAGCGGTTGGACTGGCCGACGACGAAACTCTCGAAGCGGTACCGGTAGATGAGGTTGGTGTCGGGACCGGTGCTCTCAACCCGCGTGCCGGGCACCTCGCGGGGAGGAGTCGCCTCCCCTTCGGATGTCGGCATGGGATCGTCGGGAGGAGACTCCCTCACCCGGAATGCCGGGGTGGCCCCCTCGCCGAAGACGGCGTGGTAGGCGGCCTCGAGTTGATTCCCGTGCTTGTCCTGGACCCAGCGCAGGTGAAACTCTGATGGCGCCACCAGTACCAGAGTGTCGCCATCGAATACGCCGTCGAGGCGGGAGAGCCAGGTGTCCCAGTTCGATTGGGAGACCTCCTCGCGGAGGGCGTCACGGAAGTTGGTCCACCGGTCGACTTGTCGCTCTGGCTGTGTCAATGGCTCCTCCACCTGGGCTGCTCACTTGTCCACAGAACCGTCCACATCTGTGGAAAGCCCTGTGAACATCGTCCCCGGGGAATCCTTCACCTGTCATTCCCCGGAAGCGGATCCCATTTAGGGGGAAGTGACCACGCTCCCAGGTCGAGTGGTGCGAGTATCGGAGGGTCTCCCACCGCTCGTCAAGAGCGCGAGAATCGCGGTTGTGGAAGCTTGGCTTCAGTGCTTTCCACAGCGAATGACCTTCTAGATCCTGTTTTTTCCAAATGGTGGGAGGCGGACGAGTCCCGAACACGGCCCAATTCGGGGCTTGGGTTCTTTTCGCGTCCTTCGTTGACTTTTCGCGACTCGAGTCGTCTCCCCTGCGAAGCAGTCGGGGGGCGGGCTTTGACTAGTCCCCGGCCAATTCGTAACCTGATTGTTTCCCCAGGAAGCATCATGAAGAGGACCTATCAGCCCAAAGTTCGCCGACGACAACGTCGTCACGGCTTCAGACATCGCATGCGTACCCGCGCCGGCCGCGCCATTATCAAGGCGCGTCGTAACAAGGGGCGGAAGCGCCTCGCCGTCTGACTCCGAAACACTCAGATACACCCAGGATTTTCGTAGAGTCCTGCGCACCGGGATCAGGAATCGCCAGGGGCCCATCGTCGTGGTTCGGGCCCCCGGCCGCGCCGGGGTGCCCCGGGTGGGGCTCGTTGTGTCCCGGGGTGTTGGAACAGCGGTGCGCCGCAACCGGTTGAAACGACGGCTCCGTCATGCGGTGCGCGCCCTACAACTCGAGCCAGACATGGACTATGTGATCATCGCCAGCGCCCAGGCCGCCGAAGTAACGCATCCGCGGTTGACGCAGCTGTTGCAGAGCGCCGTCGACGCATTGGGAACGAGATGATTCGACTTCTTCCGCGTCGCACCGCCGTGGGGATCATCACCATTTACCAGAAATTGGTAAGTCCTCGGATGGGTGCCAACTGTCGTTATCGCCCGACTTGTTCCGCTTATGCCGCCGAGGCGGTGACCCGATTCGGGGTGGTCAGGGGCGGATTGCTCGGGCTGCGTCGGCTGGGGAGATGTCACCCGCTCCGGCCGGGAGGATATGACCCGGTCCCCGAAAGTCTGCGGGCGGACTGATGGGCCAGTTGTTCACTGCCATCAAGGAGGGACTGGGGGCGGCCCTCGCCTACTTCTTCGACGCACTAGTCACCCTGGTCCCGGAGGGATGGGCCTACGGGCTGGCCATCATCCTGTTGACCATCCTGATCAACATCGTCGTCTTCCCACTCACCTTGAAACAGACCCGGGCGACCCGGGCCTTCACCGCCCTCCAACCCCAGATCAAGAAGATCCAGGAAGAGCACAAGGACGACCCCCAGGAGATGCAACGTCAGTTGATGGCGGCGCAGAGGGAAGCCGGGGCGACCCCGGGCGGGTGTCTAGTCCCCCTTCTTGTCCAGATGCCTATCTGGTTCGCCCTCTTCCAGTTGTTGAGAGCCCCTCTCGATTACATAAGTGAGCAGACGGCACTGGGACAGTCGATCGCCGCCGAATCTGTCGTGTTCCTCGGCATGAAGTTGGGCGAGTCGCCTTCTATGGCAGTGCAAGTCGGCCTGGGTCACGCCATCCCCTATCTGATCATGATCGGTCTCATGGTCGCCACCCAGTACATCCAGCAATGGCACTCGACGTATGGCCAGGAACGACCGAATCAGAAAGGAGCGGGAGCGCAGCAGGCGATCACCAAGATCATGCCACTTTTCATCGGGTTCATCTCCTGGTCCTTCCCGGCCGGTCTCATCCTCTATTGGGCGACTTCCAACCTGTTCCGGCTCGGTCAGCAGTTCCTGATTTTCAAGATCGACGGTCGTCCGACTCTCCCTGGGGCGGCCGAGGTCAAAGAGCCCGAGAGAGACTTGGGTGGTGAAGAAGCTCCCGGCAAGCCGCAGCCGGGCGCGGTCAAGAAGCGCCGTCGGCGCAGGAGGAGGTAGCTGTGGAGTACGTGGAGATAAGGGCGAAGACGGTTGATCTGGCCTTGGAGGCCGCGATGGTGGAGTTGGGAGTGGATGATCCCGAGGAGTTGGCGGTGGAGATCGTCTCCGAACCGGTGAAGGGGTTTCTCGGTATGGGGGGCGAAGATGCCGTGGTCAGGGTGCGACGTCACCAGAAGACCCGGCAAAGACGTGGTCGCGGGGGAAAAAGACCCGACAATCGCCGTCGTCGGGCCGACCAGCGCGACCAGAATGGGCAACAGGACCAACGGCGTAAGCAACAGCAGCGCAATGACGAAAAGAAGAAGCCACGTGCGAAGAGATCGGAGAAGAAGGATTTGGAGGACGACCGCCCCCAGTTGAGTCTGGATGACCAAGCCCGCATCGCCCGAGATTTCCTCGAGGGACTCCTCGAGGCCTATGGGCTGGAAGGTGATGTCAGCTCGAGTATCGACGACGACGTCGTGGTTGCGAACGTCAAGGGGGAACAGACCGAGGCCCTGGTAGGGGAGCGAGGATCGGTACGCTCGGCAATTCACGAGCTCACCAGGACCGTGATTCAGCGTGATACCCGAGATTCCGCCCGTCTCCGTCTCGATATTGCCGGTTACGGGGAGCGGAGACGTCAGGCCCTCTCCATCTATGCCGATCAACTCATCGACCAACTGATGGAGGAAGGTGGGGAGATCATGCTGGAGCCGATGGGTCCCGCTGATCGCAAGGTCATCCACGATGCCGCCGCCGCTCGTGAGGGAGTGACTTCGTATTCGGAGGGTGAGCCCCCCCGTCGGTTCGTGGTGCTGTCACTCAACGAATCGGGGCGCTCCGAGGAGGAGTGATCGGATAGGCCCGGCTACTGAGGCAGGTACCCAGGGCATCGTTTCACGTGAAACCTGAGCTGTGGCGTCAGGTGGTGGCTGAGTTGGGGCGAAGCCTTTCCCCAGCTCAAAGTGATGTTCTTCTTGCTTATCGGGACTGGTTGGCTGAGGAGGCCATCCCCGCCGGAGCCTTGGGTCCGGCGGAGAGGGACCGGCTCGACGATCGGCATATCGCTGACTCCCTGCTCTTTCTGCACGGCTGGTCTCCAGACGGGGATCCCGAGACGATTTGGGATCTGGGATCGGGGGCAGGTTTGCCCGGCATACCCCTGGCGATCGTGTTGTCTGACACCAGCCTGAGACTGGTCGAACGCTCCCGGAAACGGTGCGTGCTGCTACGCCGGGCGGTGCGAGTCCTCGGTTTGGACAACGTCGAGGTCGAGGAGACCGATGTCGAGGCTGTCACCGGAACCACGCCCATGATGGTCTCCCGTGCCAGCTTGGGACCCAATCGCTTGTCTCCTCTGGTCAGAGATCATCTGGCGCCGGGTGGGGTGGCCGTGACCGGTGGTTCGTGGGTGAGCCGGCCCACCGAGGTCCCGCCGGGTTGGGAGGTCAAAGAAATCCCCCCGGATTCGCTTGACCGATCGGTTTGGCTTCTTATCATGCGCGGCTAGATGTCCAAACCCATCGTGGTGGCGCTGGCCAATCAGAAGGGCGGGGTCGGCAAGTCGACGACTGCCATCAATCTTGCCGCATCTTTGGCGTTTCAAGGTCAGAGGGTATTACTGATCGACCTCGATCCTCAGGGGAACGCCTCTTCCGGGCTGGGGATCGATCGCTCGGCGATCGATGTGTCGATATACGACGTTCTCCTCAAGGAATCCACCCTGGATGAGGCGATCGAGCCCACTGCGGTGCGAAATCTGTTCGTGGTTCCGGCCACCATCGATCTCGCCGGGGCCGAAATCGAGTTGGTCTCATTGTTTTCACGTGAAACACGTCTCAGAAACGCCATCGCAGCCACCGATACCGGGTTCGACGTGATCCTCATCGATTGTCCCCCCTCCCTGGGGTTGCTCACGGTCAATGCCCTGACCGCGGCTCGAGAGGTGATCATCCCCATCCAGTGCGAGTACTACGCCTTGGAAGGTCTCTCCCAACTGTTGAAAAACGTCGATCTCGTCACCTCGAATCTCAATCCCGAGTTGAAGGTGACCGGCGTCATCCTCACCATGTATGACGGTCGGACCCGGCTCTCCAAGGAGGTGGCGGACCAGGTGCGGGACTATTTCGCCGAACTCACCTTCGACACCGTCATTCCCAGGTCGGTGCGCATTTCCGAGGCGCCCTCCTATGGCGAGCCCATGCAAACCCTGGACCCGATGAGCCGGGGGGCCATCGCCTACCGCAATCTGGGACGGGAGTTCATCAAGCGTCACGATCTGAGTGAGGAGAAGAGTTGAGCCCGAGAAAAGCCGGTTTGGGTCGTGGTCTGGAAGCACTCATCCCCACCGCCGCATCCGGGGAGACCCCCGAGTTCCTGCAGGTGCGGGTGGACGAGATCGAGCCCAACCCCCAGCAGCCCCGGAGTCGATTCGACGAGGAGAGTCTCGACGAACTGTCTGCTTCGATCCTGGAGGTGGGTGTGTTGCAACCAGTGATCGTGACCAGCGGTGAGGAGGGGTACGTGCTCATCGCCGGGGAGCGTCGATGGCGGGCCGCCCAGCGCGCCGGGTTGGAGACCATCCCCGCGGTGGTGCGGGAGACCGCCGCCAACGACACCCTGGTCGAAGCTCTGGTGGAGAACGTGCAAAGGCAGGACCTGACTCCGCTGGAAGAGGCGCACGCCTATCGGCAGCTCCTGGAAAATTATGGAATGACTCAGGAACAGGTGGCGGATCGTGTCGGCAAGTCTCGACCCGCGATCTCCAACACCCTCCGCCTCCTCCAGCTCCCCGGGCCGGTGCAGACCATGGTCGATTCTGGGGCGCTCACCGCCGGTCATGCCCGGGCCCTCCTCGGTCTCGAGGACAAGAAATACGCCATCCACCTCGCGGAGAAAGCGGTGTCGGAGGGATGGAGCGTCCGACAGGTGGAGGACGCGGTACGGATTCGCCGTGACATGGAGGACCCCGCAGATGCCAAGCCACGGGTGCGGCAACTGCGCCCTGTCGAGCTCATCGAGTTGGAGAAAAGGCTGGGGGACCATCTCGACGCCAAGGTGAAGATCAGCTATCGAAACGAGAAGGGCAAGGTCGAGATCAGGTTTGGCTCGATTGCGGAGCTGGAGAGGATCTACCGAGTCATCTCATAGTGGCCGCTGCGGAGAAGAACCGGGCGATTCCGCTGGCGACGGCAAAGCCGGTCTTCTCGTCGAGGGACGACCTCGACACCACCGCCGCCGGAGCCCTGGTCTCCTTGAGCATGGCGTTTGCCCGACCTTCGACGTGCGACCCCAGGCATGAGGCGATGGCCCGGGCCAGCTCCTCTCCCGCAGCAGACGACGATCGCTCGGAGGCGAAGAAATAGACGCTGTCGTTGTCGGCGAGTTGGAAGGCCACGATGAGGTCGGACCCCATGCGGTTGGCTCGCCGTGCCCTCACTCGTTCGGGGAGCTGGGTGTCCTGGCTGCGCGACATCATGGGCAGCCCCCCAGCCTCTTGGATGGCCAATGCCGCAGCCGTCGCCGCCTCCCAGGCGGCCTTGGCTTCGGAAGGATCCCGGCAGCCGGCGTCGAGATAGACGCGGGCTCCCGCCACGGTGTCGGGGAGCATCCGCATCCATTCCCGCTCCCTGATGGCATAGCGACTCTCCCTCATCTCGCCACGGGTCACGAGGTGAAGCTCAGTGACCACTTCAGGGCCGACTTTTCCATCTTCTGCCAAGAATCGGTTGTGTTGGAAATCGATGACGGCGCGCTCGGTGTCGGGGCCGAAGATGCCGTCCACCTTCCCGGAATCGAAGCCCAGGGAGTTGAGACGACTCTGAAGCTCGGCGACGTCCTCACCCCTGATCATCGGGCGTCTCATGAAGAGGAGACGGTCGCCCAGGCGGTACCCGGCTTCGTAGAGCACCCGCCAGGTGTCCGGCCCGACGATGCCGTCGGGCTCGAGGCCCTTGGCCTTCTGGAAGAGGGCCACCGCCTGCCGTGTCCCCTCGGCGAACTCTGCCCGCTCGTCGGCTGAGGGATCGAAGCCGAGAGCAGCGAGACGATCCTGGATGTCCCGGACCGCGGGGCCTTGATCGCCAACCCGGTAGAGACGCATCTTCAGACCTTAAAGAGAAGCTGCGGCTCGGAGCGCCCGTTGGCGACTCAGGCCGTGTACTCGGCGAGCTCCTGGAGAAGGCGGTGCTTCGGCGCAGCACCCACGATGCGCTTCTTCTCGACGCCGTCCTTGAACAGGATGAGGGTGGGGATGCTCATCACGTCGTGGGCTGCGGCGGCGTCGGGATTGTGGTCCACGTTGAGCTTCCCGATGGTGAAACCGTCGTGCTCTTCGGCGATCTCCTCGAGGACCGGGGCGATCACCTTGCACGGCCCGCACCACTCGGCCCAGAAGTCGACCAGAATCGGGGTGTCCCCGCTGATCGCCTCGTCGAAGTCGCTCTGGTTGAGGGTGACGATCTCTGCCATGTCGTATCTCCTTGCTTGCTGGTCGATCTGGCCTATTCCTGGGCGGCCAGCCACCTCTCCGCGTCGATCGCGGCGCGGCTCCCGGTGCCGGCCGCGGTCACGGCCTGACGGTAAACGTGATCGGCCACGTCTCCGGCGGCGAACACACCGTCCACCGAGGTGTATGTCGAGATACCGTCGCGGAGGAGGACGTAGCCATTGGGGTCGAGGTCGAGCTCGCCGATGAACAAGTCGGTGCTGGGCTTGTGCCCGATGGCGACGAAGACACCGTCGACGGCCAGCTCGTGGCTCTCACCGGTCTCCGTGCTCTCCAGCGTCACCCCGGTGACCTTGTCGTCGCCGTGGATCTCGGTGACGATGGTATTCCAGGCGAACTCGATCTTCTCATGATCCATGGCCCTGTTAGCCATGATCTTGGATGCCCTCAGCTCGTCTCGCCGGTGGACCACGGTGACCTTGGAAGCGAACTTGGTGAGGAACAGGGCCTCCTCCATGGCGGTGTCACCACCCCCGACCACGATCAGCTCCTGGTCCCGGAAGAAGAAGCCGTCGCAAGTGGCGCACGCCGAGACACCCTTCCCGGTGAGCTTCTCCTCTCCGGGGACTCCGAGCCATTTCGCAGTTGCACCCGTGGCAATGATCACCGCGTCCGCGGTGAACTCGTCGGCGCCGACGTCGACACGGAGAGGCCGCTTGGAGAAGTCGACCGCGGTCACGTCGACCTGTCGGAGTCGTGAGCCGAACCGTTCCGCCTGCTTGCGAAAGTGGTCGATCAGGTCGGGCCCCAATATCCCGTCGGGGAAGCCGGGGTAGTTCTCCACGTCGGTGGTGATCATGAGCTGGCCCCCGGCCGCCGAGCCCTCGAAGACGAGGGGATCGAGGTCGGCGCGGGCCGCGTAGAGAGCGGCGGTCAAGCCGGCCGGGCCCGATCCGATGATGATCAGCTTCTCGTGTTGTGTCACTCTCGACCAGTCCTCATGAACCACATGATTGCCCCGCCTACCAGGAAGACGGCTCCCAATACGGCGAAGGCCCCTGCGGTGGTGAGCGGGATCTCCAGCGCACCGAAGATCGCCCAAAGCAGGAATATCAATGCTGTGAACCCGAGAATGCCGGTGACAATTCCCAGACCGGCCATGGTCACGTAGCGGGATATCCGGTCCACGGTCAAGGAGCGGATCTTGAGGGCGAGCTCCTCGAGGAAGTCGGCGAACCTGGCGGCGTATTCCTCCATTCAGGGGAAGGTTAGTGCC
>CAZAHX010000025.1:0-13981 GCA_964485005.1 uncultured Acidimicrobiaceae bacterium
AATATCCCAATTCCCTACCGGTTTGAAAACCGTTGGGCCCGATTCGGGTCTCGTGGGTTCGAATCCCACCCCCTCCGCCGGTACCGTCGCGAACATTGGAGAGGTGGCCGAGTGGTCGAAGGCGCTCGCCTGCTAAGCGAGTAAGGGGCGTTGAGCCTCTTCGAGGGTTCAAATCCCTCCCTCTCCGCAAGAAGCCTCGGCGTCGCGTCCTGCCGTGACCTGGACACAGGCACGCCGATTCAAATTCACCACCGGGTGACTGATATAGTCCGGGGGAATGAGGGGCTTGACCATTGCACAGGCGACGCTGCCCGATGCCGGCTGGGCCGTGCTCGGTGTGGCGGGCGAGGTGGACCTGGCCACGGTGCCCGAATTGGAGAGGGCGGTGAAGGGTGTCCTCGACGAGGGGACCTCGAACCTCGTCATCGACCTGAGCGACACCTCCTTCATGGACTCGACCGGTTTGCGGGTCTTGATCATGGCCGATCGGGAGTTCAAGGATGCCGACCGCGATCTGGCCATCCTCGTCAAGCCGGGGCCGATCAGCAGGCTGCTCGATGTCAGCGGGATGCATGAGCTCCTACGGGTCATCGAGGACACTGCAGAATTGACCGCCTAACTCGTCGAATCGGCTCCGATCGATTTGCCCAACTCGACCCAGACGGTGCATTTGCCGTCGACCTCGACCCCCCAAGCGTCGGCCAGTCGCTCGATGATCGTCAACCCCATCCCATCGCCACGGGACGTCGCAGGGGGAAAGCCGGGGCCATCGTCCTCCACCTCGAGCCGGATCTTCTCGTCGTTGGCCTTGACGCGAACCCGGACCTTCTTGGTGGATGCGGCGTGTCTGACTGCGTTTGTGACCAGCTCAGAGACCACCAACTTCACGTCAGTCGACCGGGGCCCCAAGAACGTCTCGATCTCACCGAGCCGGGCGCGGGTGAGACGGGGTGCCATCTCGTCGGCCCATAGCTCAATGTCCAATTCTGTCATGAGGGCATACACGTCCTTATCCCGTTTACCCACGTCTCCAACGTGACAAACGGCGAGGTCATCGTGCCGAGCTCACGCCGGGGCCGATGTTTCCTGATCGAGATGCTCCCGCAGGGTGCTGACTGCCTTGTTGAGGAGTCGGGAAACATGCATCTGTGAGATGCCGACGATCTCTGCGATCTCGGACTGGGTCATGTCGTCGTTGAACCGAAGCTCCAGGATGTGACGCTGTCGCTGGGGAAGCTGGGCGATCGCCTGCTCGAGAACGACACGATCCTCCGCCCCTGCCAAGGTGATATCGATCTCGTCGAGACGGTCGAGAATGGAGAGACCGCTGGCTTCGGCGGGGCGGTCGAGGGAGTGGGCGGCATATGCGCCTCTCGCCTTGAGCGCCTCCTCCACCTCGTCCACGGTGAGATTGACGTGGTTCGCCACTTCTGCGGCCTCAGGCGGCCTGCCCAGCCGGTGGGTGAGCTCCTCGACCGCCTTTCCCACGCGCAGGGTCTGCTCCTGGACCGACCGGGGCACCCTCAGCGACCAACCCCGATCTCGTAGCAACTTCTTCATCTCGCCCGAGATGGTGGCTGCGGCGTAAGGGCGCAACTCGCCGAGCGCGGGATCGAACCGCTGAATCGCCTTGAGCAGCGCCATCAAGGCGACCTGCTCGAGGTCGTCGTCGGGGAGCCCCTTGCCCCGGTACCGCTTCGAGATGGACATGGCCAGATCACGGTGTCGGCGCACGAGGGTTTCGGCATGGGGACCCTGATCCTGGGGGAGACGGGCGATCAGGTCCTCGTCGCTGAGCTCTTCGGAGACGGTGTGCGCTCCGGGGGAGCGGACCGTGAACCAGACGGCCAACTCTCCGTCTTCGTGGTCCCAGCCCCAACTCTGGGAGACCCGTTCGACCAGGGTGAGCCCCACCCCCCTAGAGACGCCGTCGAGACCATCGTGATGGGGGTGGGACACCGTGATGCGCACTCTTCGCTCGTCGTCGGGGACCACTTCCACGCGGATCTCTTCCGCCTTGGGTGCATGGTTGATGGCATTGCCGATCAACTCGGTGACCAGGAGATCGGCCTCGGTGTATCGCATCGAGTCCAGCACGGCGCTCTGTCTGACGAACTGGCGCGCCTCGAAGGCTGCCTCGGGTGTCGCGGGCAGGATTTTGCTGGCGGCTTCGGGCATGACGGCGGGAATGCTACGTCCCTATGGGGGCTAGAACCCGGACGAGGGGGTCAGGCATCCTCGAAGTCCTCCACGACGTGGCCCCTGAGGACCCTCTCGATGTCCGGCTCGGGGAGACCCGACTTTTGTGCCGCCTCGAGTGCCAATCTGAACTCCTCCTCGACCGCGGCGAGACGCCCCTCGAGATTCTCGTCGTCGAGATCGCCTTTCAGGTCCTGGAGAACCTCCAGCAAAGCCCGCAGCACCGAGGGCTGAGTGGAGGCCGACAGTCTGATCTCGGAGAAGGCCTGGTGCACATAGTCGGACCGCGAAGGAATCTCGGCGAGAAAGGCTCGGCGGCCCTCACTGCCCTCGAGGACCCGTAGCGGCGGAGGGGAGGCGAGGATCTCTCTGACGGGGACTTTGAGATGATGGATCACATCGACTGCTGTGGTGGGGTCGTTGATCCCGGGGGAGAGGGCGCGAAGGGCGATGTCGGCGAGCACTCGGATCCCGAAGGTCGGATCCGAGTCCACCGAGCGCTCATCTTCGGTGTCGATCGCCCTTCGGATTCCGCGTTCCGTGCTCT
This sequence comes from uncultured Acidimicrobiaceae bacterium, assembly GCA_964485005.1. Taxonomy (GTDB): domain Bacteria; phylum Actinomycetota; class Acidimicrobiia; order Spongiisociales; family ZC4RG35; genus JAHWLC01. Next base: position 2,747 of record CAZAHX010000025.1, read on the forward strand.
GCGACAGGTCGGGCTCACCGGAATCTGCCCACACCGTGGCGATCGGGTCTCCCGCAGAGACCGCCTCGCCCACCCTCACCTCAATTCGGGCAGTGGACCGCGGCGGTAGCGCGGCGAGCAGTCGCTCTCCGTCGATACCGACGATCCAGCCCTGCCTCATCGACTTCACCCGGCGCGACTCCCCCTGGGGAGGTCCGGTGTCGGTCAACTGGGGGTTCTCGGACCGTCCCCTTTGCTGATTCCTGACTGCCTGAAGCGCGGCGTCGGCGATCCGCCGCACGACGCGATCGATCTGCATCCGCCGCAGTGAGTGGTCGATGTAAGCCACGATCGCAATCGCGGAGAGGACTCCGAGGATTATGGCCAGCGTCACCGAGACCGTGGGCGTGGCCTCCTCGGTCTGGTCCAGCACATCGTTGAGGCCGGCGAGGATGACGAGCGAGAACGTGAAAGTGCCGACGACGAGGCCGATGACGATCTGCTGGAAGAGGTCCTCGAAGAACCCCCCAACGGCCCGGGGGGAATACTGAGTCGCCGTCATCTGGGTGGATAGGGAAGTGATAGAGAACACGATGGCGGCCACCGTGATGGTCGCCCCGGCGACCGTGGTTGCGATGGCCCGGCCTCCGGAGACCGTGGCCGAGATGATCAGGGGATTGTCCGAGAAGTACCTCAAGTTGCGGGAGTCGAGAAGCAGGCTGAGACCCGCCAACCCGGCGGCGATGATGATCATGCTCACCGGTACGACGAAGAGACTGTCGCGTAGTCGGTTGAGAGTCTTTCGGATCGTTCTCATTGTCGGCGAAGACCCGAAAGGGGCGTGGTCTCGTCAGCCGCTGTCGGACCGGTCGTCATGTCCCGCCCTGGCTGCAGCCGCGGAGGCGGAGAGAAGCTTGAGCGCCTTTCGGAAGTGGGCCATTCCCTCTACCTGACGGATGAACCTCGCGCTCTTCTTGAATCGGTCGCCAATGGTCTCGTGGTCCTCGCCATCCTCTCGAAGCTGGAGAACTCTCCGCTCCAAGGGGGTGAGAACGGGAGAGTCGTCGGATTGGGATCCCGAACGGGGGATCTGGGTCCAGTCGATGACCCTCGCCACGAACTCGGGCGACTTCCGTAGCCGCTGACCGATCTCCTCGAGAGCCACTCCCTCCTCCCTCATGGTGAGGATTCTTCGCTCAATTGGTCTCAGATCGGCTTTCTCCATGCCCTTACGTTACCCGTCTCGGATCACAGACAAACGGGCCGGGGTTTCGTCGGGGTTGGTAAGGGGTACCCACAACACGCTCAATACGAGTCCCAAGAAGGAGGCTTTCCAATGGATGAGCGCAATGACAGGGACAGAGACGTCATCATCGAGAGAGAACGAGAGACCACAACCGGTTCAGGGGGGCTGATAGCCCTGATTGTGGCGATTGTGGCCATCGTCCTCATCGTCTGGTTCGTGATGGTTAGCGGCAACGGCGACACCACGAACGAGGGTGACGATGCCGGCGTCACGGTGCCGACGACCGTCGTCGATACCACCACTCCCTGACGCCAATCGGGGAGACCACTGGAAAAGGGCGGCCTCGAGGCCGCCCTTTTTCTCTTGCTCGAATTGTCCGGGGAGAGCTGCTAGATGGTCCGACTACTCATCGACCGATAAACGAGCAGGGCGATGATCGCCCCGATAATCGAACCGATGATCCCGGCGGCCGTGATATCCAACTGTCCGCCGAATATCAGGTTCCCCAGGAACCCGCCGACCAGCGAGCCGATGAGCCCCAGCACCAGTGTGCCGAGGAATCCCATTGGATCGGCGCCAGGCAGGACTGCCCTTGCCACGAAGCCGGCGATCAGACCCACCAGCAACCATATGATCAACCCCATCAGAGTTTCCTTTCCATAGATGGTCGCCGCCCGTTACCCAATGGTTCAGGGTGTCAAACAGATTGCCAATCAAGCCGGAACGGCGAAGCTTGGCAGAGAGATAGAGGAGGTTTGTTGAGAAGCCAATCTCCGTCGAACCGGAGTGGAAACGGTCACCATTCGAGTGACGAGGTCGACGACCAGTTCCGCGCCCTGCTCGAAGGTCTCCGCACCACCATCCCCGGCGTCATGGTCCTAGTCGCGTTTCTGCTCACTATCCCCTTCTCCGGGTCGTTCGGTGAGCTCCGGGGGGTAGACAGGGTGGTCTTTTACCTAGCGTTCACCAGCGCCACGCTCTCCGCCGTCCTATTGATCGCGGCCAGCGTTCACCAGCGGGTACGGGCCCCGGTGAGCGGGATCCGGAGACGGACGATGAGCCACGTCCTGTTCGGCACGAAACTTGCCATCGTGGGGACCGTCGCCTTCGCGATCAGCATCGCTGCCGTGGTGTATCTCGTCTCGACCTTGGTGTTCGCCGACTTGCCGGCGGCAATCGCCACGACCGTGGTCGCGCTCATCACTGCCTGGGCATGGTTCTACGTGCCTCTGGTCAAGTTCCGCCACATGGAATAGAGAGAGGGACGGCAAACCTGCCGTCCCTCTCTCTGCGCTAGCCCCCTTGCGGGGCGATCTAGTAGGTCTGGTAATCGGCCTCTTCGAGAACCCTCACGTGTTCGGCTCCGGCGTCTTCCAGCGCGTCGGCCGCGTCTTCCGTCGAATCGGTCTCGACGATCACCACGAATCCCTCTCCGCCGATGGCCTCGCGATAGTGGGTGTGGGTCTCGGTGAGGTCGGTCTCGTCGTCGCCAGCTCCGATCAGGGCACCGATGACGCCGCCGGTCACTCCTCCGCCAACGGCACCTGCGGCTGCACCGGCGAGCGTCGCCGCCGCAGTACCGGCTGCCAGCAGTGCGCCGATACCCGGGATCAGCGCCAAACCGGCCGAGGCGAGCAGCACGGTCCCGGCTCCGGCGGCTGCGCCCCCTACTGCGCCTCCGGCGGCTCCCTTTCCGGCTTCTTCGGCAGTCCCGCCGTGGTGGTCTTCGTAGTGGCGGTCCTCGTACTCATAGGTATCTATGGGGTCGGAGTAGGAGCGGTCCCTCCATATGACTCCGATCTGCTCATTGTCAAAACCGTGTTCGTAGAGCTCGGAAAGAGCCCGTTCCGTAGCGTCACGGTCGTAAAAGATTCCGGCAACGGTTGGCATTCACTACCTCCGGGTAGGTCTCGTGGACCTCCGGCATACCCCGCGCCTGGGGTGCGGAAACCTTGTTTCGCTCGAATGTGGCCGGGTTTGCGCCGGGCGCCTTGGGGGTAAGTCCGTCGACAACCAAAGGAGGACCCAAAGTGACGAACACCAGATCAGGGGCTCGTCGTATTCGTGGGGCGGAGGACCTTTCCTCGGTCCGGGACCGTTTCGGAGGGGGCGACTTCCTCGCCTCGTTCGTCGGCATGTTGGCCGGGCTGGGGACGTTGGTCTTTCTTTCGGCGCTGTTTGCCGCCGGGGCCGCATCCATCGACTACCAGCTCAATGTGATCAATCTCGAAGGCCAGCTGGACGAGGCGTCCATCATCGGTCTGATCGTGGCCGCGATCGTGGTCTTCGTGTCATTCATCGTCGGTGGCTTCGCTGCAGGGCGGATCGCCCGGTACGACGGAGGCATGAATGGTCTCGGAGCCGGGCTCTGGTTGATACTCCTCGTCGCCATCTTCGGTGCCCTCGGCGCCTGGGTGGGGGCGGAGTACAACGCCTTCAACCGTGAGGGACTGCCCAACTGGGTGGCGCAGCTCGACGTGGATGACCTGACCACCGAAGCCATCGTCGCCAGCATCGTGCTGATCGCGGCGACGCTCGTCGGCGGATACCTCGGCGGGCGCATGGGCAGCCTCTACCACGAGAAGGTAGATGCTGCCGTCGTCCGAGCTGTTGAAAAGGAGGTCTGAGGCATGTACATCGGAATCGGAACCCTGATCCTGATCATCCTGATCCTCATCCTGCTCTTTTAGGGCGGGCCACGAGATGACTCTGGTGGGAGCGGCTCTGTTGCCTTCTTTGGCCGCCGCTCCCATCGACCGCTATGAAAGGAAGGAGAGACAATGGTTGCTCTCAGCGCCGCCACACTGAAAGGCGACGACATAAGAAATCCGGAAGGTGACGCCCTCGGCACGCTCGAGGAGATTGTCATCGATACCGATGCCGGCCGGGTCGCATACGGCGTCCTCGCCGCAGGGGGCTTCCTCGGAATGGGCGAGAAGTTCTTCGCGATTCCCTGGGACATGCTCACCGTCGACACCGACAATCACGAGCTGGTCGTCGATCTCGACAAGGAGACCCTCGAAGAAGCGCCCGGCTTCGACAAAGACAATTGGCCGGACACCACCGACATGAGTTGGGTGGTCGACGTCTACCGCTACTACGGGCGGGAGCCTTACTGGCAGACCACCTGACCGAACCTTCTGTGAGGATTTTCCGCGGTATGGCCACGGAAGATCCTCACAGAATTTTCACCTGAACGGGCGGCTCGAGCCGCCCGTTTTCGCGTGGTCACGACATTGTCGTGATCCACTCCTCCACGGTCTCGGCGAGCGTGGGCAGGGGCATAGCGCCATGAATGATGAGGGAGTCGTGGAACCCTTTGATGTCGAAGCGGTCGCCGAGCCGTGACTCCGCCTCCTGTCTCAGACGCATGATCTCGATCTGGCCGATCTTGTAGGCGAGGGCCTGGCCGGGCATCCCGATGTAGCGATCGACTTCCTGGGCGATGGTGAGCGATCCGATCGGTGTCCACTTGCCGAGGAAGTCGATGGCCTGCTTCCGGCTCCAGCCCAGGGCATGGATCCCGGTGTCGGTGACCAGCCGGCCCGCCCTCCAGGCGTCGGCGCTGATCATCCCGAGCCGGTCGATGTCGGAGCTGTAAAGGCCCATCTCGTCGGCGAGCCGCTCCGAATAGAGGCCCCATCCCTCGGTGTGGGCATAGACCTGGGCGTAGCGGCGAAAGGTGGGTATCCCCTTCAGCTCAGCGGCGAGGGACCGGTCGAAGTGATGGCCAGGGATAGCCTCGTGGAAGTGGATCGACTCGTACTCGAACCGGTCCCGCTCCTCAGGCTTGTAGGTATTGAGGAAATAGGTCCCCGGGCGGGAGCCGTCGATCGGCGGCTGCATGTAGTAAGCGGGTGGCATGGCAGGCGCCTGTGACTTGGGAACCGGGACCACCTCGCAGGGCGTATCGGGGCGGGCGCCGAACCAGTCGTCGACCTCGTCCCACGCCCTGGCTATGGCGGCCCGGGCCTGAGCCAGCATCTCCTCCTCCGAACCGAACCTCATCCCGGGATCGTCGTGCAGACGGGTGAACACCTCCTCCATCGACCCCGCCCCAAGAGTCGAGCCCCCGATCTCCACCCACTCGGCGGCATTGATCTCGGTAGCCCAGTGCTGCCCGATGTCGTGGATCTCCTGTGGAGTCTTGTCCATCTGGGTGTACTTGTGGATCAGGGTGGCGTAGATCTCGTCGCCGCCGCTGATCCAGGTCAGACCGCATCTGTCGTCGGGTCGTGCCAGCTCGCCCATCTCCTCGCGAAGACCGTCGCGGTACCGCTGGAAGGCAGGCCGGATCTCGTCGGTCACGATGGTCGTGGCTCGCTCCCGCCAGTCGTCGCCGTCACCGGGTAACCGAAGCTGCAGAAACGGGTCGTCGTCGAGATCGGAGTCGAGATAGCCATCGAGCTGGGTCAGTACCCGCTGCAGCGACGCCGCGGCCGGGGTCATCCCGGCGCCGGCATTGGCGACGTGAAAGCGGAGAGCTCCGTCGAGGAATCCGGGCACTTTGGAGTACCGACCGAGAAGGGCTTCGGCCTGCTCGACGTTGGTCACGGTGTTCTGCCGAGTGTCGGAGAGCAGCCGGGTGTGAGGCCCCAGGTAGGGATCGATCGGGGCCACCAGGAAACGTTGCTCGATCTCGGTGGCCCATACCCGGGTCTCGTGGATGAGCAGGTCGAGGGAGATTCGCTCCTGTGTGCTCAGACCTCCCGGGTCCATGGCCAGGGCGTCTTCGGTGATTGTCTTGAAGCGCGATGTCATGTCGGCGAGCCACCCGTCGTCGAATCGGCGCAGACGGTCGTCGAACTCGTGCTCGCCACGAGTGGTGGCGACGGTCGGGTTGTACTCCGCGTAGGTGAGCCAGTAACGGTCGGCGAGTTCCTGAAGGGTCATGGCGCCGACGGTACATCGAGCTCTATGGCTCGTGATACCAACGCAGCACCCTGAGGGCGCGCAGGGTGTTCCACCGGCTCGGCTTGCCCGGGCCCGGCTCCATGGAGAAATGCTCCCGGCCCCGGTAGTGGTTTTGCAACGGCCAGCGGCCCTCCTTGTCCCGCTTCGACTCCACCAGGTCGATGGTCTGATCGACGCGATCGTCGGGGGCGACACCGGCATCACGCAGATAGTCGAGGCCGCGCAGCACGTCGTAGTGCCAGCGCGGAGGGAAGGAGAACAGAGTCCAACGCGCGTTGACCACCTCACCCGTCGAGAGTGAGCGGAACAGCTTGCGTTCGAGGAGATACTCATGGGCACGGCTGCGGGCGACATCGGTCGCCGCTCCGCCGGCCGTTTCGTTCTCGAGAAGACCCTCCAATACCGAGATCGTGGTGTTGAACGAGGAGCGACTCGAAGAAGTCTCGCAGTTCCAGCCGCCGTCGTCGCGCTGCTCGGCGAGCAGTTGGTCGACCTGACGGTCCGTGCCGTCAACTCCCCTGAAGTACGAAGCGAGGGCGAGGACCATCCCCGTGATGCAGGTCTCGCCGATGTACTCGAAGAAGGGGCGAGTCTTGGTCATCATCACTCCCGAGGACACCCTCCCGATGGCATCCCGGACTCGCCGGTCGGCGGGGTCGATGCCGAGATGCCGAAGCAGCAACAGGGTGTAGGTGGTCGAGGTCCACTTCGGTGAGTAGGGACCGCCGCCCCATTGGCCGTCCTCGTCCTGGAGGCCGAGTAGCCGGGCCCCCCATCCCTCGGTGGCCACCCGGGCTCGCTCCCTGGCGACCACCCCCGGTGGCTGGTCGGTGAGGTCGCGCATCACCTGCCAGCGGATGGCGGGATCGCCCCCGAGAAGCCATTCGATGGCGTACACGATTCGAAAGCCTATGCGCCAGCCGCCGATTGTTTCAGGGGTTTCCGGGGCGGGTAATCGAGACATACAGCGAAATTTGGAGGAGGACATGAGGAAGTTCACCGGTTTCCTGCTCGGAGCCGTCGTCGGCGCCGTGCTGGGCTATCTCTTCGACCCGGATCGGGGTCGATCACGACGCGCCCGGCTCGCCGACCAAACGGCTGCCGGTGCACGGGACGTGACCGAGGCGGTGAAGACCGGAGTGGAGTATCAGAAGGGCGTGATGAAGGGGGCGGTTCACGACCTGACCGAGACGGTGCGCCCCGAGGAGCACTTCGACGACGAGACCCTGCTCCAAAAGGTCCGCAGTGAGGCTGTGGGCAGGCTCGACGGATCGACGGCGCATCTCGAGATCGACATCTCCGACGGGGAGGTAAGACTCTCCGGTTCGCTGGCCAGCGTCGAGGATCGGGACCGCCTCTTCGAGTTGATCCGTCAAGTCGAGGGTGTATCAGGGATCGACGACCAAACCCGGATCCAGTAGCACCCGAGATAGACCCGCCCCAGGAACACGGGTATCACTTGACTTGAAGTCAACTTTAAGTTGTACGTTGACGGGCATGTCAACGCTTCGACTCACCCCGACCGGGGGAACCGCCATCGTCACCGGTGCCTCCCGCGGTTTTGGCCTGGCCGTAGCAGCCGAGCTCGCCAACCGTGGCTGGAGCCTGGTTATAGACGCCAGGACCCCACCTGAGTTGGGGGAGGCAGCCCGAGAGCTTCGGGGCATGGGAGTGGGCGAGGTCGCAGCCATCGCCGGAGACGTCAACGACCCGGCCCATGGGCGCCAGCTCGTCGACTCCGCCTTGGAGATCGGGGACTTGTCGCTTCTGGTGAACAATGCCGGGATCCTCGGGCCCAGCCCCCAGCCACGTCTCGCCGACTACCCCCTGGAGATCCTGGGCCAACTGGTCGAGGTCTATCTCTTGGCGTCGCTTCGTCTCATCCAACTTGCGCTTCCACATCTCCGTGGGAAAGGAGGCGTGGTGGTCAACGTGACCTCCGATGCCGCGGTGGAGGCCTACGAAGGGTGGGGCGGATACGGGGCGGCTAAGGCCGCCCTGGAACAGATGTCGAAGGTGCTGGCGGTAGAGGAGCCGGAGGTGGCGGTCTACTCACTCGATCCCGGCGACATGCGGACCCGGATGCATCAGGAGGCGTTTCCCGGCGAGGACATCAGCGATCGGCCCCTTCCGAAAAGCCGGGCCCCCGCGCTGATTCGTTTGCTGGAGTCGGACCTGCCGAGCGGGCGCTATATCGCCGAGGATCTCCTGGCGGAGGTCCCGGGATGACCCTGGCTCCGGTTCGTCGGCTCGACACCCTCGACGAGTTTCAGCTTCCAAGTGAGCTGGAGGCACGCGGACCGGCTGAGGGGCGTGGCATTTGCCGGGACGAAGTCCGTCTCATGGTCACCGAGGGGGAGAGGCGGAGGCACGTCCGGTTCCGGGAGCTCCCTTCGGTGCTGCGGGCGGGGGATCTCCTGGTAGTCAACAACTCGGCCACCTTGCCGGCATCGGTGCGGACCGAGGATGTGGTGGTCAACTTCTCCACCACCCTCCCCGGCGGCCTTCACATCGTGGAACTGCGGCGGCCCGCGGGTCCCGGCTCCCTGCCCTGGGAGGGCGAGCACCCCCGGCAGGTCGCCCTGCCCGGCGGCGCCCAGGCCGACTTGCTGGCTACCTACCCCGTCGACTCGGAGACGAGGCGTCTCTGGGTGGCGGACCTCGAGCTGGGACGGACTCTTCCCGACTACCTGGCCCAGTGGGGCGACCCGATCCGGTACCCCCACGTCGACGGACCCCACCCCTTGGCGGCGTACCAGACCGTGTTCGCCGCCAACCCCGGATCGGCGGAGATGCCGAGCGCCGGCAGACCGTTCACCCACCGGCTCCTCACCGAACTGATGACCGCCGGCGTCGCGGTGGCCCCATTGACCCTCCACACCGGGGTGTCTTCGCTGGAGAGCGGGGAAGAGCCCTACCCGGAGTGGTTCGACATTCCCTCGGCAACCGCGGCCCTGGTCGATCACACTCGGTCCCATGGTGGCCGCGTCGTCGCCGTGGGAACCACGGTGGTGCGTGCCCTGGAGACCACGGCCGACGATCTCGGGCGCTCTCATCCCGGCCGCGGCTGGACCGAGCTGGTGGTCGTCCCAGACCGGCCGCCGCTGGTGGTGGACGCCCTGATCACCGGGTGGCATGAACCGGCCTCGACCCACCTCGACATGCTCGAGGCGCTCGTGGGCAGAGAGACCCTGGCCGAGTCCTATCGCGCCGCCCTCGCCAACGGTTACCTGTGGCACGAATTCGGAGACAGCCACCTCATCGTCGCAGATCGCCGGTAGTCACAGCCCGCTCGACCAGCCGATCGATTCGACCACCTCTGCCGCGCTTTCGCTCGGTCTCGTGAGCGACGTATCGACGACCACCTCGGGCTCGAGCTCCAAGAGAGCTTTGCGTCGCTCCGCAGTCCGAGCTGCGAGCTCATCGAGCGGGATCGGCCTCCGATGACCCGAGGCGGATCTCAATCTGTCGGCGAGGACAGGAGTGGGAGAATCGACGAGGACAACCACGGCATTGGAGCCGGCCAGGGTCGTGAGAGCCATGGGGGAATCGGCCACCGACGCCGCCGCGGCGATGACCGAGGGACGATGCTCGCCGAGTGCCTCGACCAGGGCTCGGACTTCGGCGGCGTGGAGGGCAGGCACCCCGTGTGCTGCCGCCAGGTCACGAGCAGTCATGCCAAAGCGCCGCTCGATCTGCTCGTCGGAGTCGATGAAGGGCCGATCGAGGTGCTCGGCGAGCAGCCGACCCAGGGTGGTCTTGCCTGCGGCCATCGGGCCGGTGAGCACCAGATGCCGTTCGTTGCTCCTATTGGCCTGGCTGGACGGGGTATCCAAGGGTGCTCAACAGGGCGTTGGCGGGCTGTCTCGAGTCCAGCCGGGTGTGCTGCACCACGACCGGCCGATCGGAGACGATGACCGAGGAGTAGTCGGTGTCCCGGGGCACCGGTTCCGGCTCTTCGAGATCGTTGAATCGGATGTGTCGGGTCCTCGACGCCGGGACTGTCAATAGGTATGGACCCACCGAAATGTCCATGTCAGGCCATTACCCGATTCCCCCGGCCGTCATGCGCCCCCCTACCGATCCGATGTTCCAACACCTGGGCGATCGGGTACGGAGAGAACATGTCTCGAGTCGTGGTGATAACCGGAGCTTCCGCGGGGGTGGGCCGGGCAGTGGCCCGGCGCTTTGCGGAGGCAGGAGACGATGTGGCGCTCCTGGCCCGAGGCGAAGAGGGTCTCCAGGCCGCTTTGAAGGAGGTGGAGTCCACGGGTTCCAGAGGAATCGCCATTCCTCTCGACGTCGCCGATTTCGAAGCCGTGGAGAGCGCGGCGCGCCGGGTGGAGGAGGAGCTGGGGCCCATTGACGTCTGGGTGAACAATGCCATGGTGACCGTATTCGCTCCCGTGGAGAGGGTGACGCCGGAGGAGTATCGCCGGGTGACCGAGGTCACTTATCTGGGCACCGTCCATGGGACCCTGGCCGCCTTGAGTCGGATGCGGCCTCGCGGGTCCGGAGTCATCGTCCAGGTCGGCTCGGCACTCGCCTACCGATCGATACCTCTTCAATCGGCGTACTGCGCCGCCAAGCATGCCGCCCTCGGGTTCACCGACTCGCTGCGTACCGAGCTGATCCACGATCACTCCGATGTCCACCTGACCATGGTCCACCTCCCGGCGTTGAACACCCCCCAGTTCCTCTGGTCCCGGAATCGAATGAGCCGGAAGCCGCAGCCCGTGCCTCCCATCTATCAGCCCGAAGTCGCCGCCGAGGCGATCGAGTGGGCCTCCAGGGTGCGTCGCCGCGAGGTCTGGGTGGGCCGGCCGACCGTGATGACCATCCTGGGACAGAGAATTGCCCCTTGGCTGCTCGATCTCTATCTAGGGCGCAAGGGTTACGAGGCCCAGCTCAGATCGGCGCCTGCGGAGGAGGTCCGGCCGGACAACTTGATGGAACCGGTGGAAGGCGACTACGGCGCCCACGGTCCATTCGATCAGAGGTCGCAACCCTCGAGCCTCCAGTTGTGGTTGACCAAGCATCGGGGAGCCGTTGCAGGGTCGCTGGCGGGGATTCTCGCCCTTCTCTTGCTCGATCGT
>CAZAHX010000026.1:0-13915 GCA_964485005.1 uncultured Acidimicrobiaceae bacterium
AACCTTCGATCGGCCGTGGCTCGCTCAGGCCCTCCTGGTCGCAGCCGAGATGATCGAAGAGGAGACACTTTCCGGGCCGCTCGCCGACCGGTACGCCGGTTGGTCGGAAGCCCTTGGTGAACGGATCCTCGACGGCTCCGAGACTCTCGAGTCGTTGGAGTCCCGCGTTCACTCCGGGGAGATCGACCCCGACCCTGTCTCGGGCGGCCAGGAGCTGCTCGAGACCCGGGTGAACAAGGTGATCTGGGCTCAGGGAAGATAACGGGTGGCGGACACCCATCTCCCGCTCACAGACTCCCGAGCTCAATATCGCTTAGGGCCTTACCAGGTGGTCGCCGCCACGAAGTTCGGGCCCCGGCTGATCAGCTTGAAGCGTGACGACAGCCCAGAGATCCTCGTCGAGCTTCCAACCGGGTTGGGCATTCACAACCCCGGGGTTGGAACCTTTCGTTTTCGGGGAGGGCACCGGCTCTGGGCATCACCAGAGCGGCCCGATATCACTCATGTGCCCGATGACCACACTTGCCTGGTCACCGTCGGCGTCGACAAGCTCACCATCTCGGGGCCGGTAGACGCCGCCGGATTCGAGAAGGAGTTGCAACTGACTTGGGACGGCACCGGGCTGACCGTCGATCACCTCTTGCGATGGTCCGGTGACGAGCCCATCACGGCAGGAGCATGGGCCATAACGCAACTTCCCCCGGGTGGGGTCGCCGTCCTGCCCCTCTCGGGCGACGACCGGGAGCCACCACTCCAGGCGGACGCCAGTCTGGCGCTCTGGCCTTACACCCAGCTCGATGACCCCCGACTCTCCTGGGGGGAGCGGGCCGTGCTGATCCGGGCGATCCCGGGGGGCCGGCTCAAGCTGGGCTCGGGCCCGGCCCCGGGTGGCTTGGGATACCTGAAAGACGAGTACCTCTTCATCAAGCGATTCGGGTCGGCGCGAGGTGAGGTCTACCCCGACCGCGGAGCGGTGGGGCAGGTCTACCTCAACGACGACTTCTGCGAACTGGAGAGCGTCGGGGCACTCGCCCGCCTCGAGCCAGGGTCCGAGGCCCGGCATCGAGAGACCTGGGAAGTCACCGAGTGCACCGATCTCGACTTCGCCGTTGCGAGCGCCGCGGACTGGGGAGTCTCGTGAACTTCGTCATCGGTCTCGACGTGTCGACGACTGCAACCAAGGCGATACTCGTCGACCGGTCCGGGGCCGTTCGCGGAGTGGGAGTGTCTGAGTATGGCTATGAGACCCCGCACCCTCTCTGGGCCGAGCAAGACCCGCTGCTGTGGTGGGACGCGACCATCGAAGCGATCTCACAGCTACTCGCCGAGAGCGATGTCGAAGCCTCCGAGATCGAAGCCGTCGGCCTCACCGGCCAGATGCACGGCTCGGTGCTGCTCGACCCCAAAGGCGACGTGGTCAGACCGGCAATTCTCTGGAACGACCAGAGGACGGGGGCGGAATGTGATGAGATACGGCGCCGGGTGGGGCCCGAGCGCTTGATCCAGATCACCGGCAACGACGCTCTCACCGGGTTCACCGCACCGAAGCTGCTCTGGGTGGCCCACAACGAGCCAGAGAACTGGGCCCGTGTCAGACACATCCTCCTACCCAAGGACTACGTTCGTCTCAGGCTGACGGGTGACTACGCAGTGGATGTCGCCGGTGGTTCGGGGACAATCCTCTTCGATCTCGCCGAGCGAACCTGGTCCACCGAGGTGATCAATGCCCTCGACATCGACCCGTCGCTGCTACCTCCAACCTCCGAGGGACCGGCCGTGACCGGGACTGTGAGCGTCGAAGCCGCCGAGGCGACGGGGCTGCGCCCCGGCACTTCGGTAGTGGCGGGAGGCGGCGACCAGTCAGCCAATGCCGTGGGAGTCGGCGCTGTGGCGCCAGGGATCGTCGCTCTCTCCCTGGGCACTTCCGGCGTCGTCTTCGCCACCACCGACGGGCCCGCCATCGAAACCCGGGGCCGGGTCCATTCTTTCTGTCACGCAGTTCCCGACCGTTGGCACATGATGGGCGTGATGCTCTCGGCGGCAGGCAGCCTCCGCTGGTTTCGCGATGCCATCGCCCCCAACCGGTCGTTCGACGAGCTCATCGCTGGAGCAGCCGAGGTACCGGCAGGCAGCGACGGCTTGATCTTTCTCCCATATCTCACCGGGGAGAGAACTCCTCATCCCGACCCCGAGGCCCGTGGGGCCTTCGTCGGGTTGACCATCCGTCACGATCTCCGTCACATGACACGCGCGGTGCTCGAGGGCGTCGCCTTTGGCCTGCGCGACGGTCTCGACCTCATGACAGGCGCCGGCCTCGAGCCACCCGCCCAGATCCGTGCCTCAGGCGGAGGCACACGTAGTCGGCTATGGCGCCAGATCCTCGCCGACGTCCTCGGCGCCGAGATCGCCACGGTGACCACTGCGGAAGGGGCCGCATATGGGGCGGGTCTACTGGCCGCGACCGGGGCTGGGTGGTTCGAAACCGTCGAGGAGGCATGCACACAAATCATCAGCATCGAGCCATCGACCGAGCCTTCGGAGCAGGCTCCCGATTACCTATACGTTCACGATATATACCGCGATCTCTACCCGGCGCTGCGGCCCACCTTCCAGGCCACTCCCGGTCGCCAGCATCCGGAAACCGGACCGGAAGAGACCTGAGATCAGTCGCCGCGCAGGTCGGCGAGCTCGCTCTGAGTGATCTCCTCCGGCTTCTTTCCGATGATGATCATGGCGAGTATTTCGTCCATGGTGGCCTCGCCCTTGGCGACGGTCCCTACGAGCTGCCCCTGAAGCATGACAGAGGTCCGATCGGCGAGATCGAACACGTCATGGATGTCGTGGCTGATGAGGATGATGCCGAGACCTTCCTGCTTGAGCTGACGGATCAGCTGTCTTACTTGCTCCGTCTCGGCCGGGCCCAGTGCGGCGGTCGGCTCGTCCATGATCATGATCCGGGCGTTGAAGTGGACGGCGCGGGCAATGGCGACCGACTGGCGCTGGCCACCCGAGAGGCGGGCGACCGGTGACTTGAAGTTCTCGAACTTGGGGTTGAGGCGACTCATGATCCTCCGCGTGGCGTCCTCCATCGCCGAGTCGTCGAGATTGCCCAGTTTGGTTGTCAGCTCCCTGCCCAGGAACATGTTCCCAGGGGCGTCGATGTTCTCAGCCAGGGCCAGGGTTTGATAGATGGTCTCGATCCCGAGTGCCTTGGCGTCTCTGGGGTTCTCGATCGTGACCGGGCTGCCGTCGATGAAGATCTGGCCGGAGTCGGGTTGTTGTGCCCCCGAAAGTGTCTTGATCAGGGTCGACTTGCCGGCTCCATTGCCGCCGACGAGCCCGTGGATCTCACCCGGGTAGAGATCGAAGCTCACGTCCTCAACGGCGTGGACACCACCGAAGCTGACGCTCATGTCCTTCATCTCGACCAGTGGCGCTCGGTCACTCATCAGACCTCCTTCGATAGAACACATCGGCGGCCACTGCCGCCACGAGGACGATCCCAACAACGATGTCCTGAAGTGGGGCGTCGACACGCATCAGCACCATGCCCGACTGGAGCGACTGCATTACCAGTGCGCCGAGGACGGCTCCCGGGATGGTGCCGATGCCTCCGGACAGCGATGTGCCACCAATAACGGCTGCCGCGATCACATAGAGCTCGGCGAGGGTCCCGAGACCGCTCGTTGCTGCATTGAGGCGCGCGATGGTCACTGCGGCTGCTACGCCCACGAGTATTCCCATGACCATGAAAGCCTTCACCACCGTCCACCGGGTGTTTATGCCACCGAGCTCGGCGGCTTCGGGATTACCGCCGATGGCAAAGACACTTCGCCCGAAACGGCGTCGGTTGGCGATGAACGCCATGATCAACATGACTGCGATCGCGATCAGAACCGGATACGAGATGCCCAGGGGGATCTGAAGGCCCTCCGCTGGCCAGGCAAGCCCGCGCTCTTCGGCAACCTGGCGGGCAACGCTCTCCGGCAGGTAGTAGCTGTTCATCACCGCCACGGCTCCGAGCACAGCAGAAGACCCGATGACGCCGATCGTGACGACCGCCCACATTGGCCGGAGCCTGAACCCGTATCTCTGTCGCTGTCTCCGGCTGGTAACCAGGTAGAAGATGATCGCAGCGCAGACGATTCCTGCGACGACCCAACTCGCAAGCTCCCCGATCGAGCCCCTGGAGCCGCCACCGAGCAGCCGGAAAGTGGAGTCCATCGGTGCGATCGTCCGGCCGCTGGCGAGTGACCATGCGACACCACGCCACACCAGGAGGCCACCAAGTGTGACGATGAAGGAGGGCACACCGACATAGGCGACGATGAAGCCCTGGAACATCCCCACGAGGGCCCCGAGGGCCATTCCGAGCGCCAGCACGATGAGCCAGGTAGCGGGATGGCCGAAACCGATAATGCCGGGGATGATCTCCGCCTGGATGAGGGCCATTGCCATTCCCAGAAAGCCGAGCATCGATCCCACGGAGAGGTCGATGTTTCGGGAGACGATGATCAAGACCATCCCCGTGGCCATGATGGCGACCGAGGAAAACTGGACCGAGAGGTTCCACAGGTTGCGCGGCGTCAGGAAGGTCCCGCCCGACATTATGTGGAACCCAACCCAGATCACGAGGAGCAGGCCGACCATCCCCAGCATCCTGACGTCCACCTCGGTGGAGCGAACCAGATTTCGGAGTGACCCTCGAGGGGCCGTCTCCTCGTCTCGAGGGGTCTGAGCGGGTGGGGCTTCGGTCACACTCATGGGCTCACCGACACCACACAATAGACAGCGCCCCCGGCACCGGACCGGGGGCGCTGTGCATCTTCATCGTTGTGTCAGGCCGTCGCTATTCGCAGACGTCCACCGAGCCGGGCTCGACTCCCTGGCAAAGCTGGTCGACGGTGATCCAGCCGGCGTCAACCACGAGGTTCAGGTTGTCCTGAACGATCGGAATCGGCTCGAGCAGGATCGAGGTCATCGAGTTCCCACCGGGTGAATCGAACTGGACCACACCCGGGACATCACCCAGGGCTGCGCCCTGTGCGAGGGCCACGGCGGCCGTAGCGGCGGCCTCGCCCAGCTCACGGGCGTCTTTCCAGACCGAGACGGATTGGGTCCCGAGCGCCACACGGTTCAGGGCGGCCAGGTCGCCGTCCTGGCCGGAGACCGGGACTTCACCGGCGAGACCCTGCGCCTCGAGGGCAGCCACCACGCCACTGGCCATGCCATCGTTCTCGGAGAGAACGGCGTCGACCTCGTTGTTGGCCTGAGTGAGGAACTGCTCCATGTGAGTCTGGGCCAGAGCCGGATCCCAGTTGTCGGTGTAGGTCTCACCAACGATGGTGATATCGCCTGCGTCAACTGCGTCACCGATCACCTGCTCGTATCCCTCGCGGAGGAAGTCGGCGTTGGCGTCGGCTGCGTTGCCCTTGATGATCACATAGTTGCCTGCAGGCACCATGTCGTAGATCACCTCGGCCTGGAGACGCCCCACTCCAATGTTGTCGAAGGTGATATAGAGCGTCCCGGGATCTTCTATGAGTCGGTCGTAGGCGATGACCGGGATGCCTTGCTCCAACGCGGCCGACACCGCAGGCAGGATCGCGGTCCCATCCTGGGCCAGGATGATGAGAACATCGGCACCGTCGGTGATCAACTGCTCGACATCGGTGAGCTGTTGCTCGGCTGACGATCCCGCATCGGTCGAGATGTAGGTGACGCCATTGGCATCCAGGACCGACCGGATGGCAGGCTCATCCCACCGCGCCCATCGCTCTTCGTTGAAGTTGTTCCACGAGACACCCACGACGAGCTCATCGCCGGCCGCGGTCGTCCCGGTGTCATCGGCCGTTGTCGTGTCTGCGGCGTCATCGCCACCCGCACAAGCGGCCACCAATAGGGCGAATACTGCGATCAACGCCCAAACGTGCTTTCTTGATTTCAAGGTTCCTCCTCAGTTGCTGTCCCTGTCGAGACGATGTCCCGACTGGTTCTTCCTCCCCAGCCCCATCGGGCTGTTCGAGGGGTGTCACCGGGGCAGACGAGTGTAGGTCGATGTTCGACAACGATTACACCTGATGACATCAGCGACGAGATTACCCATGAATTGTTTGACCCTGCAACAAATTCTGCGAGGGTCTGTCGATTACAAACCTGAGGCCGCCGAAGTGCGTGGGGGATCGGGCTGAATCTATATTGTGGGAACTTCAACAAAAGGCATTGGATTGGATGACCCGATTCGAATCTCAGAAGGAGACACTACGAGTCGACGTCGGGGCGTGGCCGCGGACGAGTTGCGTCGTCACAATCTGGCCGCGGTGTTGGAACGTCTCCATCTCTCGGGTCCGTTATCACGCTCCGAACTCGCAGATAGGACCGGGCTCAACCGCTCCACCATCGGTGACCTGATCGGGGAGCTCGGCGAGCGCGGGCTCGTCGACGAGGGACCGGGAGCGGCGAACTCCGGGCCGGGAAGGCCGTCGCCGGTCGCCCGGGTGAGACCTGAGGGAGCCGTCGTGCTGGCGGTCGAGATCACGGTCGACTCGGTGGCCGTTGCGACTGTGGGACTTGGCGGCCGGATATACAACGAGCTTCGGGTGGCGAGGCCCCGCGCTCGCTTCTCACCACAGGAGACGATCGAAGACATAGCCAAGCTCGCCGCTCCCCTCGTCGCGTCACTTCCGAGCGGGAACGCCCTGGCCGGTGTCGGGATTGGGGTCGCCGGCTTGGTCCGGCGCTCCGATGGTTTCGTCCACCTCGCCCCCAATCTGGGCTGGCGAAACATACCCCTCGGTGCAATGGCGGCCACGGAGCTGGGGATCGATCGGGTGATGATGGCCAACGAGGCTGATCTGGGAGCTCTCGGGGAATATCGCCGCGGCGCCGGTTCGAGTTTCGGCCATCTCATCTATGTGGCCGGAGAGGTGGGCATTGGCACCGGAATAATCCAGAGCGGCAGTCCCATGTTGGGATCGGCCGGCTATGCGGGCGAAGCGGGGCACACCGTGATCAACCCCGAAGGCCGTGGCTGCCGGTGCGGGGCTGTCGGCTGCTGGGAGACCGAAGCCGGCGAAGAGGCCCTGGCGCGACGAGCCGACATTCCGGAGGGAGTCGTGGGTCAGGCGCTTCTCGAAGAGTTGGTGACTCGGGCACAGCGAGGGAACACCCAGACCCTCCGGGCTCTGGATGAGGTTGGACGGTGGCTCGGACTGGGGATCGGCAACCTGATCAATACCTTCAACCCCGAGCTCATCGTGATCGGTGGCTTCTACTCCGAGTTGTACCAATATCTCGAGGGCCCGTTGAAGAGAGGTGCAGGAGAGTCGGCTTTGGACGCTCCAGGGTCAATGGCCGAGATCAGACGATGCGAGTTGGGAGTCGATGCCCCCCTGGTCGGGGCAGCCGAACTGGTCCTGTCCGAGGTCACAGCCAACCCGGCAACCTTCAGCGGCCTCGACTGGGGTATCGGCAATGAGGCCGAGACGAGCCGGGCCTGAGTCCGGCGCCCGCCCCGTAGCGACGCCTCTTCCATTTGGATCCCCCACCGCAAAATACGGTGACGACCGTATTCACGTTGGAGAGCGCTTAGCCGGCGGCGTCGGCGAAGATCCTCTCCATGACCAAGAGGTTTCCAACGGCGTCCTCGGGCGGGGTCGGCACGGGCGTGTCCTCACGGATAGATCTGGAGAAGGCGTCTGCCTGGACTCCGTATTGGTTTGCCGCGGGTATCTCGTGAACCTCCAAGCCGGGAGCCACCGGAGGGTCTCCACCGGTGTAGTGGAGGATTCGGGTGGGCCGGTCGTGCGGGATGTTGAATGGGATCTCCACGACGAGACGACCCTTGGTCCCGTAGATGGCGACCCTCTGATCGTCTTCCATCTGGGTAGAGCAGATGAATGTTGCGTGGCGACCCCCGAAGTCCAAAACGGCCGAAGTCACAACATCGGTACCGAAATTCGGGTCTCTCCTGATCGACGCCTTCACGTCGGTCGGCTCGGAGCCGAAGAGCATGCGTGCCACATTCACTGGATAGCAGCCGATGTCGTAGAGGGCGCCTCCACCGAACTCGGGGATATTGCGAATGTCATCCGGGTCCGCGTTGTGATACGAGAAGCTCGATTCGATGGCGAGGAGCTCGCCGAGGACACCATCACCCGCCATGCGGCGCACCTCGGCCCACATGGGGTGGAGGCGATACATGAACGCCTCCATCAGCTTCACACCGGCCTCCTCACAGGCATCGATCATCGTCGAGGCGTCGGCGCTCCTCATCGCCAGCGGTTTCTCGCAAAGAACGTGCTTGCCAGCCCGCGCCGCGGCCACGGTCCACTCCGCATGAAGATGGTTGGGCAGGGGGATGTAGATCGCCTCAATGTCGGGATCGGCCAGAAGGTCCTGGTAGGAGCCATGGGAGTTGGGGATACCAAGCCGGCTGGCTGTCGTCGCGGCCCGCTCCGCCGATCTGGAGGCGATGGCGTGGACACGGCTCAACTCCGACCCCTGCATGGCGGGGATCACCTTGTTGACCGCGATGTCGGCAGCTCCGAGCACGCCCCATCTGACCGGATCGGAGGACACTGCCACAAGAACTCTCTCTCTCCGCGATACGGGCGGCATTCTCCACGTCCTCACGACGCGGGGCAAGTCTCATGATCTCAGAGAGACGTCACAGTCGAGTCTTCAACGCTCTCTGGCTTGTGTCCGGAATCGCGGTGGGGGCCTTCCTCACCACCGCGCTGGTGGTTGGCGCCATCGAGATGGTCGGAGGCGATCCAGCCGGCCAGGTCATGAAAGCACCGAGCTTCATCGAGGAGTCCACTACCACGGGTATGGACCACGTGTACGACGGCGGTTTCCATTTCTTCGTCGGTGGAGGTGTCGCCGTCTTCGACTGCAACGACGACAGGAGACCGGAGCTCTTCGTCGCCGGTGGTACGCAGCCTTCGGCCCTGTACCTGAATGAGAGCCGGGTTGGAGCCGAGCTCGAGTTCTCGCCACTACCACACCCGGTAACCGATCTGACGAAAGTCACCGGCGCCTACCCGCTGGACGTCGACTCTGACGGGAAAACGGATCTCGTAGTACTCCGGGTTGGGGAGAACGCGATTCTCCGTGGTCTCGGTGACTGCCGGTTCGAGCGTGCGAACGAGCTATGGGGGGTTGATGGCGGAAATGCGTGGACCGTTGCATTCAGCGCGACATGGGAGGTCGGTGAGACACTTCCCACGCTGGCATTCGGCAATTACCTCGACCTCACAGCGGACGACGAGCCAGCGGACCGCTGCGCCGACCACTTCTTGTTCAGGCCCGAGGGTGCCCTGTATGCAGAACCCATGAGACTGACTCCGGGGTGGTGCACGCTGTCGATCCTGTTCAGTGACTGGAATCGCACCGGCCGACGGGACCTGCGGATGACCAACGACCGTCACTACTACCGCGATGGTGAGGAGCAGCTCTGGCGTGTCGACCCTGGCGAGACTCCCCGTCTCTACACACGCGAGGATGGCTGGCAGAAAATGCAGATCTGGGGTATGGGGATAGCCAGCCACGACGTCACCGGCAACGGGCTCCCCGAGGTGTACCTGACCAGTCAGGGCGACAACAAGCTCCAGACCCTGGCATCAGGGGGCGAGCGGCCGACTTATGAGGACATCGCTCTGGCTCGCGGCGCCAATGCTCACCGCCCATTCAGCGGCGACACCGACCGGCCCTCCACTGCATGGCACGCCGAGTTCGCGGACGTCAACAACGACGGGCTCATGGACCTGTTCGTGACGAAGGGCAATGTCGAGGTGATGCCGGAATTCGCCGCGGACGATCCGAACAATCTCCTTCTCGCACAACCCGACGGAACATTCGTCGAGGGCGCCGAGGAGGCGGGGCTGATCGACTATGCACGCAGCCGTGGAGCCGCTGTCGTCGATCTCAACCTCGACGGGCTTCTGGACGTCGTGGTAGTCGATCGTCGAGAGAGCGCCAGAGTCTGGCGCAACGCTGGATCCGGAGATGCGCGCGAGCCAAGACACATAGGCAACTGGCTAGCGATCGATGTCCAACAGCCGAGCCCGAACGTCGATGCGATCGGCGCCTGGATCGAGGTCCGGCTGGGTGATGCCACCATCAGACGAGAGCTGACGCTGGGTGGCGGGCATGCGGGAGACCAACTCGGGTGGTCTCATATCGGCCTCGGGGAAGTTTCACGCGCCGACATCAGGGTGCAGTGGCCCGATGGAGAGTTCAGTCGATGGATGACGGTGGATGCCAACCAATTCCTCATCGTGGAGCGAGGGTCGCCGGGTCCGCGGCCCTGGTCGCCCCTGCAAGACTGAGGCTATGACGAGCGAGTCCACGAAGGCACGACTCGACACGGTCGACCTGCCCGACTTCGGCATGCCATCAACTACCCCGGAGCTCCCAGATCACATCTACCCGGACCGTCTCGAACGGCTGCGGGAGCGCGCCGCCAGCCGAGGGTATGACCATGTGGTGGTCTATGCCGATCGTGAGCACAGCGCAAACCTCTCGTATCTGACCGGCTTCGATCCCCGCTTCGAGGAGGCGATGCTGATAGTCGGCCAGAACGGCAAACCCGCGATCCTGGTGGGGAACGAGTGTGTGGGCATGGCACGGTCCGCACCTCTGCCGATGGAGGTGCGCCTCTTTCAGGACTTCAGCCTGCCGAGCCAGCCCCGCGACCGTTCGCTGTCGCTTGCAGACCTTCTGGCCGATGAAGGGCTGAGACCTGGTGTCGCGGTGGGCACCGTCGGTTGGAAGACCTTTAGCGATCCCGGCCGCATCGAGATCCCCTCCTTCCTGACCGACGAGCTACGTCAGGCGGTGGGCGAGCAAGGTCGGGTCGAGAACGCAACAGACCTCCTGATCGATGCCGCGGACGGGTTGCGGGTGATCAACGAAGTCGAACAGCTGGCCTATTTCGAATATGCGGCATGTCAAACGTCGCAAGGGGTTCGACGGCTCCTCTTCGGGCTGGAGCCGGGGATGACCGAGCGGCAGGCGGTGAGGTTGTTGGACTGGAACGGCACACCCCTCTCCTGTCACTTGATGCTCACCAGTGGGGAACGCGCGTCACTTGGTCTCCTCAGCCCTGGGGATCGAACTATCGAGCGTGGCGACCCCCTCACCGTGGCTTTCGGCATCTGGGGAGCCCTCAACTGCCGCGCCGGGTTCCTCGTTGCAGGAGCCGACGAGCTGCCAGGCGACATCCGTGACTACGACGATGTGCTGGTCCGCCCCTACTTCGAGACCGTGGTCGAATGGTACGAGGCACTTCACATCGGTCAGAAGGGAGGAGCACTCCAGGAGATAGTCGACAGGCGCCTGGGGGACGCTTTCTTCGGGATCTTCCTCAACCCCGGCCATCAGATTCACCTCGACGAGTGGGTGAACACTCCTGTAGCGCCCGGGTCGGAGATCGAGCTTCGCTCAGGGATGGCGATGCAGGTCGATATCATCCCGGCCACCGGCACCCGCTACTTCACCACCAACATCGAAGACGGGATCGCCCTGGCCGACGCCGGGCTTCGTAAGGAATTCTCAACCGCGTACCCGGATGCGTGGAAGCGCATCGAGGCCAGGCGCCACTTCATGCGAGACAATCTGGGTATCGACCTCCATCCCGATGTGCTCCCTTTCTCCAATATCCCCGCCTACCTGCCGCCGTTCTTGTTGCAGCCGGGTCGTGTGATGACAAGCGCTTGAGGAAGGCCCAGGAGTCGCTGCGATCTCGAGAAGTGTGCGACAGCACCCGTTGGGAGCTGATGCCCGCAAGGTCCTTCGTGACCGGAGCGCGCTCACCCCGCACATAGGATGACGGCGATGGATGCTGACCTGACCGGCCGGTTGACCTTGGTGGCATGCTCCCCTGAGCTCGAGCCGATCACATGGTGAGCTCGCTTCGTGTCTTGATCTTCGGCTACGGCTTCGCCGGAGCATGGATTCACGACCCATTGATCAGCGCAGTCCCCGGGCTCGAGGTCACCGCAGTGGTCACCTCGGATCCGGAACGACAAGCTCTGGCCCGATCCCGCCATCCCGATGTTGGCGTGTTCTCCTCGCCAGGAGAAGCTCTCGAAGAGGCGGGCACTGACATCGCCGTCGTAGCCACTCCCAATCGCCACCACGTCGAGCTCACCCTCGCGGCCCTCGGAGCAGGCATGACGGCCGTCGTCGACAAGCCTCTTGCCAACAGCGCCCCGGAGGCCGGCCTCCTTGTTGCCGAGGCCGAGCGTCTGGGCAAGGGCCTCGCCGTGTTCCACAACAGGCGATGGGATGGCGACTATCTCACCATCAGAGAGCTCCTCGAGCAGAGGCGACTCGGGTCCATACACACTCTGACATCTCGCTTCGACCGGTGGGTTCCCGATCCGCCCCCGGGCTGGAGAGACGAAGAACCCCACTCGGGAGGTGGGCTCTTGCTCGACCTCGGCAGCCATCTCGTTGATCAGGCGATCCAACTTCAGGGACCTGTTGAGTCCGTCTATTGCCAGTTGATGACTCTGGTTCCCAAGCGCCGATCTGAAGACTCTGTGTTCGTCTCACTGAGACATGCCTCTGGTTCGGTTTCCCATCTGCACGCGAGTGCCCTCGAGGGTGAACCGTCCGCGCGTTTCCATGTGAGCGGCTCGGAGGGCGCCTATGTAAAAAAGGGCAAAGACATCCAGGAGGAAAGGCTCCTCGCCGGTGACACCGTGATACCCGAGGAAATGGGCAGGGAGCCGACAGAGTCATGGGGGAGAATTTTCAGGGGTTCGGAGAGCGAGCCCATTGAGACGATCGCCGGAGACTGGTCCGGGTTCTATCGAGAGCTGGCCGCGCATCTGACCGAGGGCACGCCCATCCCCGTGAAAGGTGAAGAAGCCTGCGAAGTCCTGAGAATCCTCGATGCCGCTCGCGTGAGTGCCCGGGAGGACGCAGTGGTCTCAACCCGACGCGGCGGGGCCCCTGATACTCGCTCGTAGTCCTTCGCATCCTGTCAGCATGACCAGTCCGCGTCGGATTGTGTCGGTGACCCGCGGCCCTGACCACCCAAAGTTGCCAACAAAAGCAACGGTGATAACCCTGGGGCCGGTGGGGGCCCTAAACCATGCCCGGCAGACCAGAAGGGAAGCGAAGATCACCCGCCCATCAACTCGGAACCCCCAAACCGGACAGCAAGCAACCAAACAGGAGTGACAGATGAGAGATCTGAATGGAACCGTGGTGGCCATCACCGGAGCGAGCTCAGGCATTGGAGCCGCGAGCGCCCATGCTCTGGCACAGGAAGGCGCATCATTGGTTCTCGGTGCCCGCCGTGTCGACCGTCTGCAAGAGCTGGCTGCCGGGCTAGAGACAGATTCTGCTGTCGTCGAGATGGATGTCAGAGACCCCGACCACTCGACCAGGCTGATCACCGAGGCGTATGACCGATTTGGGCGTCTTGACACGTTGGTGGCCAACGCTGGGATCGGGGCGTACGGCGGGATCATGGACCTCACGGATGACCAACTGGCTGAGATGATGGACACCAATGTCGCAGGGACCGTATGGCCGATCAGAGCTGCTGTGCCGGGTTTTGTCGAAGCCGGAGAGGGAGACATCGTGATCATCGCTTCGGTTGCGGGGCTTCGCGGAGCGGCCGACGAAGCTGTCTACGCCGCGACGAAGTTCGCCCAGGTCGGACTGGCTGGGGCGTTGGACCGCGAGTTACGCGAGAAGGGGATCCGCGTGAGCACCCTGTGCCCGGGCGGAACCGCCACCGAATTCGCCATGGGCGCTGGACGCACTCCCGACATGCCCGGGCTGGCCGAGATGATGCGACCAGAGGACGTGGCGGCCGCCGTGGTCACCGTCCTCAAGCAACCGCGCAGCATGCGGACGCTGGTCTGGTCGATGCGCAGCATCGACGAGGCCGACT
>CAZAHX010000027.1:0-13764 GCA_964485005.1 uncultured Acidimicrobiaceae bacterium
TCGGCGTGGTCGAGCTGCTCATGGCGCTCGAGGACGAGTTCGACGTCAAGATCCCAGACGAGGAGGCCGAGTCCATCGTCACCGTCGGCCAGGCAATAGACCTCGTCCACAAGAAGCTGGGAGGCTGAGGGTAGTGCCCCGCCTCACAACGTTTGGCGGTCTCAGAGCGGCCAGTACCGCCCCCAGCTGCGTCCTCGTCCTCGACGCACGTGCCAAGTGCGCCTTCGTCCTGCGTCCTTGCTGGATGACGCCACTGACTCGCTCTGACCCTCGCCAACGTCATGAGACAGGGCACTAGTGCCACCGGATCGACGGCGGGTCGTCGTCACCGGGATGGGGGCGGTCACGCCTCTGGGCCTCGATGTCGAGTCGACCTGGTCGGCGTTGCTCCGAGGAGAGTCCGGAGTGGGGAAGATCACCCTGTTCGATGCTTCCGAGCACAAGACCAGGATTGCCGCCGAGATCTCCGACTGGGACACCGGTCGCTACTTCGACCTCAAGGAGTCACGGCGTCTGGACCGGTTCTCCGAATTCTTCCTGGTCTCGGCGCGTCAAGCTCTCGAGCAGGCCGAAATCGACTACACCGGGGACGAGGAGAGGGCGGCGCGAGCCGGGGTGATGGTGGGGGCGGGGTTCGGGGGGATGCGGTCGTTCCTGGATGAGATCTACACGCTGAAAGATCGCGGCCCGGGCCGGGTGAGCCCGACCGGAGTCCCCCGAATCATCCCCAACATGGCTGCAGGCATACTCTCCATCGAGGCCAACCTCACCGGGCCCGTCTCGTGCGTGGTCACCGCGTGCAGCGCCTCGGCGAATGCCATCGGCGACGCCGCCGAGATCATCAGGAGGGGGGCTGCCGACGTAATGGTCGCCGGGGGGGCCGAGGCGACGATCAACGAGTTCGGAATCGCCAGCTTCGCTCAAGCCCGGGCACTGTCCGGCAACAACGACGACCCTCGGGGTGCTTCGAGGCCATTCGACGCCCGGCGGGACGGCTTCGTCATGGGGGAAGGAGCGGCGACTCTGGTGCTGGAGGGGTTCGACCACGCCATCGAGCGCGGTGCGAAGATCATCGCGGAGGTGACCGGGTACGGGATGTCCGCCGACGCCTACCACATCACGCTTCCCCGTCCCGGCGGGGTGGGCGCGGCGCGGGCGATGACGGCGGCCCTGGACGACGCCGGGCTGGAGCCGGCCGACATCGGATACATCAACGCGCACGGGACCTCGACTCCGGCCAACGATTCGACCGAGACAGCCGCGATCAAGATCTCGCTGGGCGAGGACGCCGCCCGGGTCCCGGTCTCCTCGACGAAGTCGATGACCGGCCATCTCCTCGGCGGCGCCGGCGCGGTCGAGGCGGTGATCGGCATCCTTGCGCTGCGCGACCAGGTGCTTCCACCCACCATCAACTACGAGGTGCCCGATCCCGAGTGCGATCTCGACTACGTGCCCAACGAGGCACGGCAGGCGTCGGTGTCACACGTCATGACCAACTCCTTCGGATTCGGCGGCCACAACGTCTCACTGCTCCTCTCCAGCGTCTGACTCCGACTCCTCTCTCCACTCGGCGAGACTCCGATAGACCAGCACGAGGACCAGTCCGACCCCGATCGTGGCGGCGAGAAAGGAGGCCGCAGCCATGAGCAGGCCCCAGCCCGGACAGGCATTACCGCCCCCGCTCCGACAGCTCACGTCGCTGACCACCCAGCCGAGGAATGCGGCGAGCGCCCCGACGAGAAGCGAGGGCACGGCGATCCAGGGGTTGGGAGCCCTTTTCAGAGAGGTCTGCCTTTCTCGTCGATGTGGGCGGCGTCGAGTACTTCGGGGGGCGTCATCTCGGGCGGGATGGGAAACGTGGAGCCCACTTCCCTGGGAGGGTGATAGGAGGCCTTCACCTCAGGTCGCCAGGCGAACCCGGCGATGACGATGGCGAGGAGAGCCGTGACCACCCCGGCCGGGACGCCCAGGGCCGGCGACACCCCCAGGGCGAGCAGGGGCCAGAGGAGACGCACTCCCCAAAGACCCCCAGGGAGGACCCTTGCATAGAGATAGGCGAACAAGGGAGCGCTCAACCCAACGATGAGGGCGGCCAGGGGGGGTGCGCCGGAGGAGAACAGACCCACGAGGAGGGGGGCGGCGAGCAGGGCAAGGGGCGGGATCACCGCTGCGGGTGGTGGCCCGTCGGCCGAGGGCAGCTTGCGGACTCCTGTGGTCACGGAGGGAAGGAAGATGGCTGCCGCAGCCACTGCCGACAGCACCAGGCCCAGCCACCAAACCGTGTCGATCGGTCGCAGGGTTGCGACCGCGAGAGTGCCGGCTACGGAGCCTATCGCGAGCCGATGGGCCCAGCGGGCCCCGGTGACCACCAGGCCGACGACTGCGGTGGTGGAGATGGCAAGGAGGCCGACTCCGATGAGCAACGTCGACGATTGCGGGAAGGGCCCGGGGTCGACGAGAAGGGTCACCACCCAGGCGAGTGCGGCGCCGAGGGGAGCGAACGCTGTGACTGCAGGCTTCACCAAGGAGGAAGTCTGACAGCGCGAGGGCTCAAGCAGTAGTCGGCGGGGCGGGAGCCGAGCCGGCTCCGACCACCCGGAGATCGGATCGGTTTCCGAGCCCAGGGGTGTCCCCCGGCGACCAAATCGTCTCCTCGACCCAGGCGATACCCGGCCGGAGCGTCACCACCGAGCCGTGTCCCGGCTTGTCCTCGTGCAGCTTGGCGAGGTCCGACCCGGTGAGCCGGAGACGAGCTGCCTGGATCGGGTCCTGATGGGAGACGATCACCACGTCGCCGTGGGGATGCTCGGCGTCCAGTCGCCTCGCCACCTCGGCAACTCTGTCGGCCAACGCGTGGAGAGTCTCTTCGCCGAACCCGAGATTCTCGGGGTGACCGAGATAAGCCTCGACTTCGCCCGGGGAGTCCTCGCGGATCGTCGCCCAGGAACGGCCCTGCCAGCGCTCCATCAGTGCCCACTCCGTCAGACCCGGATCGACGCGGACCGGGACACCGGAGCGGGCCGCAATCTCCTCGGCGGTGCGAAGCGCCCGCTCTAGAGGGGACGCCCAGATTGCTACCACGGCCCGGGGGCCGAGATAGCGACCTACGCGTCTCGCCTGCTCCAGACCGTGCGGGGAGAGCTCGAACCCGGGAAGAGATCCCGCCACCGCATGGCCGGTGTTCTCTATCTCTGCGTGTCTCACCAGATGGACCAATGCCGCCATGACCTCAGTTTGCCCGGGAAGACCACTCACCCCGGGTAACTTCGTCACATTGTGTGGATCGAGACGATCCTCCACGTGGACATGGATTCCTTCTTCGTGGAGGTGGAGCGAAGAGCGGACCCGTCGCTGCGTGGCATCCCGGTGGCGGTTGGGGGGACCGGCCGGCGGGGGGTCATCGCAAGTGCCTCCTACGAGGCGCGTCGTCACGGGGTGGCTTCGGCCCAACCCACCGCGACCGCGATGAGGCTTTGCCCTTCCCTGGTCGTGATCCAGCCCTCGCACCGGCGCTACTCCGAGGTGTCCGCCGAGGTGTTCCACATCTTCCGGTCCTTCACGCCCATGGTTGAGGGGCTGAGCCTCGACGAGGCGTTCCTCGATATCAGCGGTCTCCGGCGGCATCACGAGACACCGGTGGTCGTGGGCAAGGCGGTTAGACAACGTATTCGCTCCGAGCTGTGCCTCCCGGCCTCGGTGGGGGTGGCATCGAACAAGATGCTCGCCAAGCTGGCGTCGGAGGCGGCGAAGCCCGACGGGGTGAGGCACATCCCGAGCTCCGACCAGATCCAGTTCCTCCATGCTCTCCCCGCTTCCTCTCTCTGGGGGGTGGGCCCGGCGACGCTGGCCTCCCTGAAGAGGCTGGGCGTCGAGACCGTGGGGGATATCGCAGCCATCCCCATGGAGACTTTGATCGGGCTGCTGGGGCCGGTTTCCGGGCGCCATCTGCACCAACTCTCCCAGGGCGAGGATCCCCGGTCGGTCGAGCCCGACAGCGAGACGAAGTCGGTCTCGGTGGAGGAGACCTATCCCCGGGACCTGGAGGGGCGGGCGATCCTCGAGTCGGCCCTGCTCTCCCAGGCTCAGCGGTTGTCCTCGCGTCTGCGACGGGCCGGCTTGGCCGGGAGGACCGTCACTCTCAAGATCCGCTTCGACGACTTCACCACGCTCACCCGGAGTCACACCACCGACACCCCCTACGACGGCCCGAGGGATCTGTACCGGGAGGCGATCCAGCTTCTCTCCAGCATCGAGCTCAAGCGCCCCGTCCGCCTTCTTGGACTCGGCGCCGGTCTGCTCCAGGAGAGCGGCAACGCCCGCCAGCTCGAGCTGGGGGAGTCGGAGAGCTGGGACAGGGTGGAGGAGGCGGTGATCGGGATCAGGGAGCGATTCGGGGATGCCGCCGTGAACCCGGCACGGCTCGTATCCCAGCCTCCGGAAGAACAGGGGTGACTGTCGGCGAACCCAGTGTAAAGTCCATATCTACCGGGTACTGGGCCCTTCAGGTGACGGGATGCCGCTAGACGACAAAGAGCAAAAGATCCTCGAAGAGATCGAGCGTCGCTTCTACGAGGAGGACCCCGAGCTCGCGCGAGCGGTGAAGAAGATCGAGAAGCCCTCCCGGATCGGGGTCCGTCTCTCCGTCCTGGGCGTGATCGCCGGTCTCGCCATCATCATCGCCTACGTCTCGATCACCTGGGTGGCGGCCATCGGCTTCGCCATCCTGGTCGCCTCGGCCACTGCATTGGTCAACGCGCTCCGTCTCCGTGGCTGGCGGATCGAGGAAGCCGACTTCGACGAGGCATCTTCCGAATAGAGCCCCGATCGGAGGGGCGGGCGCTCCTCCGAGCAGCTATCGTTGCCGACCCCCGAACCGTTGCTCCGGGCATCGTCGGTGAGGGAACTGGAGTCGGGCCCCGCTTCGTGCCCGAGCAAGAGAGACTTTGAAAGGGAAGAGTGGAGCAGCAAGCATTCACCGCCGAGCAGGCTTGCCGCCTCAGCAACTGCACACACCACCAGCTTCGGTATTGGGACAAGATGGGTCTGGTCACTCCATCGATCCAGAACACGGGGGGCCGGCCCGGGGTGAGGCGTCTCTACTCATTTCGCGATCTGGTGGCGCTCCGTGTGGTGAGGAGCCTCCTCGACAACGGGATGTCACTGCAACGGGTACGCAGGGCCTGGGACTATCTGCGTCGAGAAGGCGACATGGAGGATCATCTCGCCGACGTGAAGCTGGTCACCGACGGTCAGTCCATATTCCGCGTCAGCAGTGACGAGGGGGAGCTGATGGACGCCCTGAGACAGGGTCAACTCGCTTTCTTCGTCGCGATCGACCAGATCGCCCGTGAGGTTCACGAGGACGTGACCCGTTTCGAGCTCGATCGGGATCGATTCCTCACCATGTTGCGACGCGTCGAGGAAGACATCGTCGAGGAGCAGCGGGCCTCGGGCTCTTAGCGGTCGGTATGGTCGGGCTTGCCCATCAGAGAGCGCGGGCTCACCAGTGCCACGAGCCTCCGGTTGCCGTCGTAGCGGGTGTGCAGCCAGCCCTCCACGTCGAGCAGGTCGGACTCCTTCCCTGACCCGTTCCGGCCGCCATACACCGCCGCCGAGTACCCGACCGCGAGGGAGAGCAGTGCGGTGTCGATCTCTCGCGCCGCTTCCATCGGAGTCTTGACCGCGGGCACCGGCTCGCCGAGATCGGTGAGCCGGTCCAGGATCTCGTCCCAGGCCGCGGTGACGTCCCCACTGCGCAGACGGGTGAGCCGCCGCTGCCGCCTAACCGCTTTGGCCAGGGGCACCGCCGAAAGTGCCACGGCCGCCGCCGGGATGACGAGCAGCCACCACCGGGCCCCTGGCGCCGCCCCTCCGATCGGCGGATCGTCGACGAGCCCGCCCGGGTTCTCGCTGCCGGGCGCGGGAACGTTGGGGGAGGAGATTGTGCCCAGGTCGTCCAGATCGGGGAGGAACACGGTCGGGTCGAAAGCGGCCGTGGGGCTCGCCGGTTGGAACTGGCCCCTGGGCGTGGGGTCGAAGCTGACCCAGCCGAAGCCGTCCATCCACATCTCGACCCAGGCGTGGGCATTGGTGTCACGCACAACGATGGCGTCGGGGCCGTCGGCCTGTGGTTGCACCTGGCCCGGGGTGAATCCCCAGACGACCCGGCTGGGGATCCCGAGGGTGCGACCCAACACCGCCATGGTGGCGGCGAACTGCTCGCAATAGCCGATGCGATAGTTGCGACTGGTGTTGTCGGTCAGCCAGTCCTCCAGATCGAGACTGGCGTGCCCGGTGCTCACCTCGGTGGAGTAGGTGAAGTCCCCACTGTCCCGGAACCAATGCTGGAGGAGCCATGCCCTCTCGAAGTCGGTGGTCGCTCCCCGGGTGCGTTCCCGGGCGATTTCGGTCAGCGCCGAGGGGAGATCCGGGGGGAGATCGGTGTAGCGGCCCAGATTGGGCGGGGCCACCGTCTCCACGGCCGGCCCGCCCGGTGTCTGGGGGAAGATGCCTTCCTCGGCAGCTGCCGCGAACAGGGGGCTGAGCAGCCCATCGGGCCCTGTGGCGAGAGACCCCAGGTCGGCGGTGATGTCGGGCTGGCTGGCCACCACCTGGTACTCGGCGCCCCGCTGCAGACCCGAGGGGGCCACCAGGGCCGAGTCGTCGAGTACCAGGAGGCTCGAGGCGGGCACCTCGCTGGTCCCGGTGGTGATCTCATGGACCTGCAGGGGTACACCGGCGGTGGGCAGCACCCCCTCACCGGCGAGATTGTCGATCTGGACCTTGTGCAGGATGGTGTACGTGGTGCCCAAGTAGAGGTCGTCGGTAGCGGGCACGCCCCGATCGGGGTCGTAGCTCTGGCTCGAGACGCTGGAGCGGCGCCAAGCAGACCCGTCGAACTCGTCCAGGGTCTCCATGCGCCAATAGATCTGGTCTCCGGGCGGAGAGTCGGGCCCGAGGGTTGCCTTGAAGAGGATCTGGTTGGTGCGGCTGATGATCCGTTGCTTCAGATCGACGAGGCGGTTGAAGGCCACTCCGGAGCCTCCGAGCCCGTATCCGGTTCCTCCGCTCCGCCAGGCGATCACTCCCTGAGAGGGGACCAGCCCGGAGGCGGTCTCGGTGAGCACCAGGGCTCCGAGGCCTACCACCGCCGCCAGCCCCAGGGCCAGGTAGGGCGTCTGGCGCGGCACGGCTCGCCCCTCTTCGTCGCGAGCCCGGCCCGCCGCTGCCCTCCGCTGGAGGGCAAGGGCGGACATGCCGAGTCCCAGCACCGCGACGAAGGCCGCGGTCCAGGTCAGGCCGGCGGGAAGACGATCGGAGACGGCCAGCTGGAGATAGAGCGTGAGTGATGGGAGGAACAGGGCCGCCGTCGGCCCGCTGGTAGTCCCCCAGCTGAACAGACCACCGATCGACCACATGACCACGGCGAGCACGGCGAGGACCCCCGGGGTGGGGAAGATGGGAGCGACACCGAAGCGGATCAGCCTCATCGCCTCCGACATCTCCGCCGACAGGAGACCCAGGGTCTCGGGACCGGGGAGAATTCCCCAAACAAGAGTGTGAGGAACCGCCACCCTTGCCAACAGGAGCATCCCGCCCAGCCCGAAGAGAGCGACGACGAGTCGGGGTCTTCCCGGGAAGGCCTGGAGGAGGAGCCAGAACAGAGCTCCGCCCAGCAAGGCTGAGGCGAGGAGGATCAGGGGCCAGATGGTCATTCCCGGCTCCCCGAGGAGGAGGCGGCCCAGTCGGGCGAGGACGAGCCCGAGGCCGGCTATCCCGGCTATCCGACCGAGACGACGGTCCATGTGTTCTTCATCGCGATCATCCAGGGCTCGGCCCACTCCTCGCCGGGGGCGACAGAGATCGTGGGCACGCCGAGCCGGTGAAAACCGGCCAGGGTCTGGGGCGTGGTGCTGGATGCGCCCAACACCAGGGTTGTGGGGTAGTTGGCCATGAGCAGCTTGTGCACCGAGAGGACGGCCCGGTCTGCGGTGCCGGTGACGATGGCCAGGGCTCCTCCGCCACCTTTCTGTCGAATCCTGGCCGCCACCGCCGGGAGATCGATGCCCGCCACCGGCTGGACCACGGCGAGCCGCTCCATGGCGACGTGGTAACGGGAGGCGTCTATCGGCCGGGCGTCCCCGGCCCAGAGGTCGGCGGCGAACCCACTGGCCACGAGGTGGGTGACCACACTTGCCGCGCCCGACACCGCGGTCTCGAAAGCCCGGTCCGACTCGTAGACCTCCTGGCGAACGTCGAGCAGCACGAGGGCTCGGGATTGCCAGGGTGTCTCCAACTGTCTGATCATGAGCTGGTCGGTCTTCGCCGAGGACGGCCAATGAACCCTGCGGAGGTCGTCCCCCCTCTGGTACTCGCGCAGGGTGTAGAAGTCCTCGCCGCCCCGCTGGGCACGTTCGGGCCGCGACGTGTTCATCGCAGGATCGTGGCCCCGCCCCAGGGAGAACCCCGAGAGATGCTCCACCCGGGGATAGACGACGAGACGATCGGCCGGCCCGCCGTGTGTCGTCACTTCGGCGAGACCCAGTGGATCACTGACTACATGGTGGGCGGGCCCCACGGTGTAGACGCCGCGGGATTGACAGGTGACCCGGTAACGGGCGGTGGCGGCCTCTCCGGGGCCGAGGCGAGCGATCTCGAACAAGGCCGACCCCAGATGCTCGACCTGGTCGACGGTGACGATGTTGCGCTGGGGCCACCGACTCCCGTTCTCGATGACGAGCGTGACCATCGCGGTCTCTCCACTGTGCACCGCCGTGGAGCCGAGCCTGCGGCTGGTATGGAGAAGAGGCGGGCGCAGCCGCACCTGGAGGAGGGCGAGCGCCAGGGCGAGTACCAGGAAGACGCCTGCCAGCATCAGCTCGGCATCCCCGAAAGCCCACCAGAGGAGGATCAGGGCGAGCCCTCCCCCGAGCACGGCCCACCCCCTGGTGGCGGGCATCAGGTAGCGATCCGTGTAGTGGTGCCGGGCACCCTGGTCCTGCTCATCAGGTCGGCGACGATGTCCACGACGCTCTCCCCTCGCATCTGGGCCTCGGGTCGGAGGGAAATGCGGTGCTCGAGCACCGCTGGGGCGAGCGCCTTGACGTCGTCTGGCATCACGTAATCACGTCCCTTGGATGCGGCACGACTCCGGGCGATCCGCTGCAAGAAGAGCGAGGAGCGGGGAGAAGCGCCCAGCATCACATCGGGATGATGGCGGGTCCCCTCGATGAGGTCGACGATGTAAGTCTTCACCGATGCCGAGACCGCCACTCCTCGGGCAATCTCGATCATCTGCCTGACGTCGTCCAACGAGACCACGGAGTCGAGGTCCAGGAAGGTCGACCGCACCCCGTGGGTCTCCAGGATCTCCATCTCCTTGTCACGGGAGGGGTAACCGATGACGACCCGCATCATGAAGCGGTCGAGCTGTGCCTCGGGGAGGGGATAGGTGCCTTCGTGCTCGAGAGGATTCTGGGTGGCGATCACCATGAACGGCGGGGTGAGCTCCCGGGTGATGCCGTCGACGGTCACCTGGCGCTCCTCCATCGCCTCGAGAAGGGCGGACTGGGTCTTCGGGCTGGCCCGGTTGATCTCGTCTCCGACCACGACGTTGGCGAATATCGGCCCTGGCTTGAACTGGAACTCGCTGGTCGAGCGTTCCCAGACCGAGACCCCGGTGACATCCGAGGGAAGCAGGTCGGGAGTGAATTGGATCCGGTGGAACGCCCCGTCGATGGAGCGGGCCAGCGACTTGGCGAGCTGGGTCTTGCCCACCCCGGGTACGTCCTCCACCAGCACATGACCCTCGGCCACCATGGCGAGGACGGTCAGCTCGATGACCTCCCGCTTACCCTGGATCACCTGCTCGACGTTGGCCGCGATCCTGTTGAACAGCTGACCGAACAAATCGATGCGCTGTTGGTCTGGGGCCATGCCGTCCTCGCTCTCGAGTGGTCAGACTGTGCTCACGGGGCCTGATCGCAAAGACTAGAATGAATTTCGGTTACTGGGGTATAGGAGGCTTGCGTGAGCAAGCGACGTGTGCTGGGAAGCAGCCTCTCCTCACTGATGCGTCGGCCGATGCTGGCCGCCGAGTCGGTGCGTGCTCTCCTGTCCGTGCGTCGCCGGGGCCGGCCCTGGCCGTCCCGCAACTACATGGATTGGCGGATGCATACCGCGTACGGCGACGGCGACTCCGCTCTCGACCACAAAGACTTCATCCACTATCTGGAGTGGCGGCGGAGGATGCGCAGCATGGGGAGATGGGATCAGTGGACGTGAGGGCAGCGCTCACCGCCCGTCTTCAGGACATCCCCGGCGTGGAAGAGGTGGTGGTCGATCTCGACGAGAGCAGCGGGGGGATCCATGTTCGTCTCCGGCCGGGAGCCGACGAAGATGCCGTCCTGGAGAAGATGCGCGCCCTTCTCGTCGCCTATGGGCTTCGTCCGCGGGAGGGAGAGGGGCTCGGCCTCGGGCGGGATGGTCAGCCCGGACCGGCGACCGAAGTGGAGCCTGATGACGGTGAGCTCGGTGTCGAGGTGGCGATCACCCCCATCGTGGGCGGCGCCAGGGTCGAGGTAGCGACCGAGAAGGTTCGTTCGTTTCGCGTGGTCAAGCCGACTCCCACCGGGGTGGCGCAGGGTCTGGCCGATGCCTGGTGCCAGGTGGTGGGAAGGGTCCCCTTCGAAGTAACACGAATTGCCATCGAGGAGGGCGATCTGGTGGTGACGGTGCGGGAGGGGGAACAAGACAGGCAAGGCCGCGCCCCGATCTCGGATGGGTGGGTTTCGGCCGTCACCCACGCCGTGGGGTTGGCAGGGGGGCTGGTCAGAGCGATTCCCCCTCCGCTCGCGGTCAATTCCTGACCACCTCTGATTTCCGATGCCCGGCTACCCTTTCGTCGGGTAGGACGCCAACTGATGACACGGGCACTGATACTCAACGCCAGCTATGAGCCGCTCTCGGTTGTGAGCGAGCGGCGAGCCCTGGTGCTGGTTCTCTCCAACAAAGCCAGCATGGTGGTGAGCCGGGAGGAGATCTGGAGCTCAGAGTCGCTGGCCGTTGAGCTTCCCTCGGTTGTCAGGCTGAACCGTTACGTTCGGGTGCCCTACCGCCGGGCGGTCCCGGTCACCCGCCGTGCGGTATTCGGCAGGGACGGGCACAAGTGTCAGTACTGCGGCGGGCCTGCCGAGTCTCTCGACCACGTGACGCCGAGGTCGCGTGGCGGAGACCACACCTGGGACAACGTGGTGGCCTGTTGTCGTCGCTGCAACGTGCGCAAGGGAGACCGCACTCCCGACGAGAGCGGCTTGCGTCTCAGCGCCAAGCCCGGCCCGCCCCGTCGCTTCGCCTGGATCTACGCCTCGACCGGTTTCGAGGTCGACCCTCGTTGGCACCCTTACCTCCTCGCCGAGTCCGCCTGAGCTGACACCGTCTTGTCCGCTCCTGAGGGGGGTTTCCCACTTGCCCCTTCCCCGCGCTTGGCCCGGTACTCCTCCCCGATTCGAAGGGGGAGAGGAGACCCACGAAGTGGGGGAAAAGGGTTGACAAGTGGGGCGAAGTGGGTCATAGTGGCAGCCGCACCTGAGAGTGGGTGGACAGTGAGGACGGACGGAAAGAAGACGAAGTGTTCCTCGGCGAGTACTTCCACAGCCTGGACGAGAAGGGGCGAGTGGTGATGCCATCGGGCTTTCGCCGCGACCTGGAGGACGGGTGTGTGGTCACCAAGGGCCAGGACGGCCAGCTCGTCATCTTCTCCGTGGAGGACTTCGCCCAGAAGGCCAACGAGGTCATGGAGCGTCCCCAGGATCGTGTGGGGCGACGCATCTCAAGAACCGTCTTCGGTGGGGCCGACCTCCAAGGCCTGGACAAGTCGGGCCGGGTCCTGGTCAAACCGGAGCTGAGGGACTTCGCCGGTCTGGAGACGGCGAGTGAGGTCGCCGTAGTCGGTGTTTTCGACCACGTCGAGCTGTGGGACAAGGACCGCTATCTCACCGACCGTGTCACCGGAGACGAGATCTACCAGGAGGAGGACTAGGACCCACCCACCCGGCTTGGCTCATTGCCAGCCCCCCGGACACCAATTGAAACGCCCCTGACTCCGCCCGCTTTCGATTGGTACCAGCGCCCGGGGGGCTGGCAATGGACCAGGACCCCGCGAGAGAAGAGGGAGCCGATTATCACCGGCCGGTCCTGGTCGAAGAGGTTGTCGGGTTGATCGAGCCCGTCATCCCCGGAGTGGTGGTGGACGCCACCTTCGGGGGTGGCGGGCACACCAGGCGAATGTTGGAAGAGTTTGGAGACGCAGTGACCATCGTTGGCATAGACCGGGACCCGGAGGCCGTGGCGAACGCCCGAGAGATGGGTGTCACGGTGGTGCAAGGGAACTTCGCAGACATGGAGCTTCTGCTTGCCGACATCCTCGACGAAGCGCCGGCGGCGGTGCTCCTCGACTTGGGCGTCTCCTCCTGGCAGCTCGACACCGCGAGCCGCGGCTTCTCCTATCACGGAGAGGGCCCCCTCGACATGAGGATGGGGCCCGACACTGCGATCAGCGCCCACGACATCGTCAACCAGTGGTCCCGCTCCGAGATCGCCAGGATCATCAGGGAGCTGGGCGAGGACCCGATGTCCAAGCGAATCGCCAGGGCGATCGTCGAGAGCAGGCCCATCGCAACCACCACGGAGCTGGCCACCGTCATCGCAGCGGCTGTGCCCGCGGCCCGGCGTCGGGCGGGCCATCCCGCCCGACGCACTTTCCAAGCTCTGCGCATCGCGGTGAATCGTGAGCTGGAAGCGCTCCGCGGTGGTCTCGATCAAGCGTTGTCGACGGTGCGTGACGGGGGACGGGTGATCGTGATCTCCTATCACTCCCTGGAGGATCGAATCGTCAAACAGCGCTTCGCGAGAGGGGCCAAGGGATGCACCTGCCCGCCGGACATGCCGGTTTGCGGATGTGGCAACACCGCCGAGCTCCGCCTCCTCACGCGGAGGCCGGTGCGGCCGGGGTCGGAGGAGGTCGAGACAAATCGGAGAGCGCGATCCGCGGTGCTCCGCGCCGCGGAGAGGCTGGCGGCATGACGGCTCCCGCGATACGCAGATCGAGGACGGACGGCTCGCTGCGGGTGATCCAGGGCCGGCGTATCAACCGCCCCACCGTGGCTCCCTGGATGGTCATGGCCCTGATCGGAGTGGTCGCCTTTCTCGGCCTGGGGTTTGCCCGTACCAGTCTCGACCGTTCCGCATTCGAGCTGGCGGAGCTCAATGCGGAGATTGACGCCCAACTCGCGATCAATCAGGAGCTGGAGCTCGAGATCGCCCGTCTGGAGAACCCGGCGCGCATAGCCCCACTGGCTATCGAGATGGGGATGGTGATCCCCACCGACACCAACCAGCTGCTGGTCGATCTGGACACGGCCCCGGTGGTGGCCGAGACCGACAGCGCCGGAGAGAGCAAAGGATGACCCGGCGACGCGCTGGCAACGGGCATGACGATGGGGCCCCGCCCCTCCGCTGCGCCGGCGGAGGAGACCAGGCCCATGCCGTCGAGTAGCCGCAGTCGCGTCAATCCCGCCCGCGCCCGTCTCGCCTTGATGGGGCTGCTGGTGGTCGCCGCCTGGCTGGGGATGGCCTACCGGCTCTTCCAGATCCAGGTGGTGCAGGCCGCCGAGCTCGCCGAGAAGGGTTTGAGCCAGAGACTGGAGTCCCGGGAGCTTGCGCCGCTACGGGGGAAGATCTTAGACCGAAACGGGGAGCTCCTCG
>CAZAHX010000028.1:0-13668 GCA_964485005.1 uncultured Acidimicrobiaceae bacterium
CGAAGACAACTCGGATGCCACCACTGAGCTCGGGGGCGGCTCGATCGTGATCCACTCCGGCAAATAGGACTCTCTGAATTGCAGGGGATGGGCGTTCTCGTTGCTCAGATCTCCTTACCCCCTCGACGACCCCGGCGAAGTCATAAGAGCCAGCCGTCCTCCGAGCCCGACAGACGAATCCACCGATAACCGTTTCCTGCCACGATTAGCTCCTCGGAGCTCAGCTCGCCGTAGTCGCGATCGCTCCACACCTCGAAAGGCCGTCTCTCCTCGAACTCCGAAGCCAGGGAGACTTTTGCCTCCCCATCCGAGAAGTTGTGGAGGGCGACGACGGCCCTGTCGCCCCAATCGCAGCGATGGGCCAACACCGCCGGATCTCCGACGTCGATGAGTGAGAACTCTCCCATCCCGAACTCGGGGGTCTCCCTTCGCCTTCTGATCAGCTCCCGCATGAAGTTGAGCATCGAGCCCGGGGCGCGGATCTGCTCCCTGGCATTCACGTTCTTCGGCCCAAACTCCCCGCTGGTCACGGGTCGTCTCAGCCGGTCCGGTGCGGCGCTAGAGAATCCGCCGTTCTCATCCGGGGTCCACTGCATCGGGGTCCGCACCGCCTTCCGACCCGGTATATCCGGGTTTTCCCCCATCCCCAGCTCCTCGCCGTAAAAGAGGACGGGTGTGCCGGGCAGCGAGAAGAGGACGCTGTAGGCGAGACGGAGCCGGTCGGTGTCACCGCCGAGCATCGGCGGGAGAC
Source organism: uncultured Acidimicrobiaceae bacterium (assembly GCA_964485005.1). GTDB lineage: Bacteria > Actinomycetota > Acidimicrobiia > Spongiisociales > ZC4RG35 > JAHWLC01. The sequence goes on from CAZAHX010000028.1 coordinate 752, forward strand.
GGCGTCTGATGCCACGACCGTAGAGACGCATGTCCTCATCGGGTGCGAACGCTTCGAACACCTCCTCACGCTCCGACTTGGTGAGCTGGTCGAGAGTCAACTCGTCATGGTTGGTGAGGAAGTTCGCCCACTGACAGGTCTCGGGGATCTCGGGAAGATTCTCGAGGGCCTTCCTGACGGGGTCGGCCTCGCGACGCACCATCGCGAGGTGAAGGTACTGATTGACATGGAAGTTGAAGAGCATCTGAAGCTCGACTCCCCCTCCGAAGAACTCCACCGCATCGCGTGGAGGCAGATTCACCTCTCCGAGAAGGATCGCGTCACCCCTGCGGCGGCTGAGATAGGCCGTCAGCTCCCTCAGGAAGCCGTGAGGAGTCATCTCCAGCTGGGCTTCGATGCCGCCGAGCTCGATGAGGAACGGGACGGCGTCGACACGGAACCCCGAGAGCCCCAGTTGAGTCCAGTACGACATGATCTGCTTCATCTCGTCACGGACCCCGGGATGGCCCGGGTTCAGGTCGGGCTGATGGCGATAGAAGTGGTGCAGGTAGTAACGACCGGCCCGCCGGTCGTAGGTCCAGTTCTCCGTCTGCTCGCCGGGAAAGACCACCGAGGTCTCCCAATCCTCAGGGCGCTCGTCCTGCCACACGTAGTAGTCGTGGTACCTGGAGTCAGGACCACTCCGAGCGTCCTGAAACCAGGGGTGCTCGATCGAGGTGTGATTCACCACCAGGTCGGCGATCACCCGGATTCCCCGCTCACGCGCTGCCCTGACGAACTCGGTGAAGTCCCCCAGGTCGCCGAGCCCGGCGTCGACGCCGTAATGGTCGGTGATGTCATACCCGTCGTCCCGATTCGGGCTGGGGAAGAACGGCATCAGCCAAACGCAGGTGATTCCCAGGTCGGCCAGGTAGTCGACCCGCTCCATGAGGCCGTGAAAGTCCCCGGCGCCGTCGCCGTCGCTGTCGAGATAGGTCTCGACGTCGAGGCAGTAAACGACGGCGTTCTTCCACCAGAGGTCGTACTGCTCGTGCTCTGCTGCTCTCGTCATCGTCAGGCCCTTACCCACTGACCCCGGATCGAATCACCCGCGTCGAGTTTCGAGACTTCAGCCACCGGGAAGAGAACCGGTATGCCCACAATCGGATACCACGCGTCCCACGAGCAGATATCCCCCAGCGAGCTGCTCCATGCCGTGTCGGCCGCCGAAGATGCCGGGTTCGAGGCCGCGATGTGCTCCGACCATCTCGCCCCTTGGAGTGAGCGTCAGGGACACTCCGGGCATGCCTGGTCTTGGCTGGGTGCCGCGCTCAACGCCACATCCCTGTCCTTTGGCGTCGTAACCGCCCCGGTGCAGAGATATCACCCTGCAGTGATCGCCCAGGCGATCGCCACCCTCGGCGAAATGTTCCCCGGCCGCTTCTGGGCAGCCTTGGGCTCCGGCGAGGCCATCAACGAGCATGTGACGGGGGAGCGGTGGCCGTCGAAGAAGGATCGTGATGCCCGCTTGCTCGAGTCCGTAAAGGTGATCAAGGCACTCCTCGACGGCGAGGAGGTGAGTCACCATGGTCTGGTGACGGTGGATAGGGCCAGAGTCTGGAGTCTTCCGGAGAAGCGGCCACAGCTGATGGGGGCGGCGGTGAGCGCCGAGACGGCGAGGGTGGTGGGTGGCTGGGCCGACGGGCTCATCACGGTCAATCAACCCCTCGATGTTCTGCGGCGCGTGCTGGAGTCGTATCGGGAGGGAGGCGGGGAGGAGGGCACGGCACACCTGCAAGTCCATTTGTCCTGGGACGACAGCGAAGAGAAGGCCCGACAGATCGCCCACGACCAATGGCGTTCCAATGTCTTCCCGAGCCCGATCGCCTGGAATCTGGAAACGCCCGCGCAATTCGACGCGGCGGCCCGGTTCGTGCGGCCCGAGGACGTCGAGGAGGTGATCCTCGTCTCCTCCGACCTGAAACAACACGTGTCGTGGATCAGGGAGTTCATCGACCTCGGATTCGACCGCATCTACCTCCACCATGTGGGCCAGGACCAGCGCGCCTTCATCCGGGCTTTCGGCGAGGAGGTCCTGCCCGAGTTCCAGTCCTGATCGGGGCGGTGGCCGTGGCCCCTCGATTCAGACCGGCCGAGCCAGGGAGTAACCCTGGGCCATCTCTACGCCGAGGTCGTAGAGCATCTCCAGGTCCTCGAGGGCCTCGACGCGCTCGGCGATCAAGACGATCCCGGAATCACGACACCAGGCCGCTCCTTCGGCCAAGTTGAACCTGCCCATTGGACTGTCGAACAGGCCGACGAGTACATCGACCTTGAGATAGTCGGGGCGGGCGGCCTCGATCTCGCGCCGCAGGTCGAACAACTGGTCGAGCGGGGTGTCGTCCAGTGAGATCGAGACCGCGGACGATCGCAGGGCCTCGAAGGTGGCTCTGCAGCCCTTCTGCCACAGAGCGCTATGGGGGATGTCCACGACCAAGGGCGCGCCCAGATGGGGTGCAATCTCGTTCACCACCTCGGAGGCGCTTCCCAGGGATGCGTTGACGTTGAGGAAGCGCTCGGCGGGTAGGAGGCGGCACGACTCGACCGCGGTGCCCGCGGCGAGCTTGTCCAACTCGGCGCCCAGGCCAACCTGACGCGCGGTCCGGAACCAGAGCCCAACCGGGATGCGGGGACCGGTCGGGAAACGCGCCAGTGCCTCGTATCCGCAGGGAACCACCAACCCCTCACTCAGCCTGAAAAGGGTCTGGAACAGCGAGGTGACGAGCTTCTCCTCGAGGACTGCGGGCAGGTTCTCCCGCACGAAGCGTTCCCACTCCCAATACCGGGCAAAGAACCGGAGCTCGGTCTCCGATCCCGCGACTCCGTGGAGCAGATCGCTCGAACTCACATCCACACATCGGCAGCCCGCCGCAGAATTCTTGAGCGCAACAGTCGGCAATCCAGATGTGGGCGATCGGCGGGGGGAGATTGGCGTAACCGCCGATGGACCGAGCAGTCAGGGCTGGCGGACTAAAACCGTCCTCACCTCGGCCTCGATCACCTCGAGTCGTTCGAATGCCTCTTGCCAGCCCTTCATCTTCTCCCCGTCAGGAGGGCACTCGAAGAAGGCAGCTTGGGCAACCTCGAACCAGGAGTTCACCGGTTTCTCCAACCCGTCGGCAGGCAGGGGGCTGAGCCTGGGCCGCTGCTCGCGCAAGTAGGCAAGGACTTTCGTGCACTCCTCAGGCGGGATCTCGTCAGCCTCGGTCTCGGCGATCCTGTCCACCGTCTGCTCCCAGACCTGCTCCCAGGCATCGAGGGACATTCTCGGCTCCGAGCAGGCGGACACTGCGACCAGCAGAGCCAGCGCGGCAGAGGAAGACGCGACCCAAGAAGGGCGGGCCAGGGGTCTCCGGGACATCGAGGACCATGGTACCGAGCCGGGTCCAGAAGGATCCGGCCAGCGAGGCACTGTCTGGTCACGGGTAGCCTGCGCCGGTGACGAGTTGACTCATGACGAGTTTCAGAACTGAGTTTCTTGAGGTCAGACGAGTCTCTCGGCGAGACGGTTGGCTCCACGATGGGCGATTGCGGAGATGGTCAACATGGGATTCACTCCGGACGCGGTGGGAAAACACGACCCGTCCATCACGTAGAGCCCGGCGATTTCGTGCGACTGATTCTCCCCGTCAATCGCCGAGGTAGCGGCATCGGAGCCCATGCGGGCGCTCCCCATCTGGTGGAAGGTGAAGTAAGTCATCCGATTTGACCCGTAACCGACGGAGTCCACCTCTTCGACGAAGTCCTCGACGCTCACCGCACCACCCGGTCGCCACCTGACCGGTCTGATGGTCGAGGCGATGATCTCCTCGGCCCCGGCGGCGGCATACAACTCCGCGCCCCGTCTGACAGCCAGCCGGACATGTGCCTGGTCGTACCGGGAGATCTTGTACTTCCACACCGGGGATCCGTCCCGCCGCAGGGCCACCTTCCCGTGCCCGCGATCCCGCAGCAGGATCCCGGCGACGTCCAGATGCCCCAAGCCCAGAACGTCCCGTTTGAACTCTGCCCCATCGTCCCACCCCAGGAAAGCTGAGGGAAACAGGGGATGGATCGGAGCGGTCTCGAAGCGAAAGCCGTATCCGCTGCCGTCGAGGTCGGCGAACTGGTCCGAGTAGCGGGTTTGCAGCATCCCCGTCCAGGGATCGACTCGCTGGCCGAAACGCGCCCAGACCGCGGTCACCGGATGAAGACGGAGATAGTCACCGACGGCCCGGCCACCGATACCGCTGCGCAACATGATCGCCGGGGTGTGGAGAGCCCCGGCGGCGAGGACCACCGCTCGTGCCCTCACTACCAGATCACCGACCTCGCGCCGGACCACCACCCCGGCCGCCCTCCCCTCCTCGATCATGACCCGGTCCACGGGAGCGCCCACCACGATCCGCGCCCCCGCAGCCGAGGCATCCTCGAGATAGGTGCGCAGCGTGGACTGCTTCGCACCCAGACGGCATCCCATGGTGCAATACCCGCAAGCCGCCGAGGTGCATCCGTCGACGTTCCTGGGCATCTTGCCGACGTGCCACCCGAGTCGGTCGAGACCCTCCTCCATCAGCCGGTCACGTGATGAGGGCGACCCGTGATCTCGGTTCACGGACAGCCGGCGAGCGACCTCGTCCAGACTCCGCTGGTAGTCGTCGCCGGTGAAAACCCCGAACAGACCCGAGACCCGGTCCCACTCGTCCCTCACTTCCTGAGGCGTTGGGAAGGAAGTGGTGTAGTTGATCACCGTGCCTCCGCCCAGAGTGGCGCCGGCGAGCACGATGATGCCCTTGTCGGCTGTGGCGTTGAAGGCGCCGTCGAGGTACATCCCGGCGTAGGCGTCGGATTCGAGATGCGTGAAGTCGGCTTCGTTGCGATAGCCGCCGGCTTCGAGCGCCACCACATCGAGCCCTGCGCCGGCGAGCACCGCAGCCGCAGTGGCTCCCCCCGCCCCGCTCCCCACCACAACCACGTCGCACGTCATCGTCGACTGGCTGCGGGCTTCCAGGACCGGTAACGGTTTGGGCTCCTGGGGGGGCGGCCCGTCGGGGCCGGGGTAGCCGATGGCCTCCCAGGAGATCGGCGGAGACCCCGGATCTTCGGTGGTGACCCAGAGTGTCGCCACCAGGGTCTTCAGCGCCCTGGCTCCAGCACGGATCATCCCCACCGGATGCCTGCTCATGCGTCGGAAGGCGATGGCGCGCTGCGATGGGGAGAGCCGGGTGATTGGCCTCGGGATTCGGTAGAGGAGCATTCCTCCTGGGTGTGAGCCGAGCAACCGCAGCATGAGGATCAGTTGGCGTCGGTCGCTCTCGTGGGGGAGACCCTCGACCAGACCCGGCAGACCCCGCTCGAGCTCTAACTCTTCCCCAGGGGTCTTCCACGCCGGGCTCGCTCCGCTGACCGAAGGGAGCAAAGTGCCGACCAGGGCCCGGAAGACCTCGAGGTTGCGGGACGAGAGGCCGACACCGGTCATCTCGTCTCCATGAGCGCACCCTATTCCCGCCAATCGCCCCGGTGCATGGTCCGATTTCGAGCTGTTGATGCGGATCTCTTGCGCCCTCCGGAGGGGCTTCGGCCCGGACCGAGGTGCCAAAGCGAGGATTTTGGAGTATTTTTCCTGTGATGACCTACGAGACGGTGACCTGGAAGGGCCGCTGTGGGCCGTTTGAGCTGAAGGTGGCACCCGACACCTTCCGACCGACGACGGTGTCCCGGTTGGTGGCCGACTCCATGGACGTGGCCCCCGAATCGACGGTGATCGATGTCGGGTGTGGCTCCGGGGTTCTGGCCATCGTCGCCGCCAAGCTGGGCGCAGGACGAGTCTTCGGAATCGACGCCGCAACCTCCACAGTGGAGGTGGGCGATGCGAATGCGCGAGCCCAAGGAGTGGACGATCGCACCACTTTCTACCACGGAAGCGTCTTCGATCCCCTTCCCGAGGGGGTCCAGGCCGACTTGATCATCGGGGACATCTCGGGAATACCTGACGAGATCGCGGCGGTGTCGGGGTGGTTCCCGGTCGGGCTGGCGGGTGGCCCCACCGGCGCCGAGCTGCCCATCAGGATGCTCGACGAGGTGAAGCGATTCCTCCGCGATGGCGGCAAGTTCCTCATGCCCACGGGGACCCTGCAGGACGAGTCTTCGATCCTGGAAAAGGCCAGGTCGGTGTTCAGCAATCTTCGCGAGCTCACCGAGAAGAGCATCCCGTTGCCCTCGGCCCTGGCAGAGCATCCCGCAGTCCTCGACATGATGCGTCAGAAGGTGATCGACATCAAGCAGCGGGGCAGCCGCTTCCTGTGGACGGCTCGGATCTGGGAAGGCACCGCCTGAGCCGACCCCGTGCTCATTAGTTGCTGAAGGTGAGGCTGAAGGCCGGCGCCCAGCGAGTGACCACCCGCCCGTAGTTCTCCCCCGCCTTCATCATGTCACCGGCTTCCAGTGCGGCCACCGAACGCTGCACCAGCTCGCAGGAGTCGTCGAGCACGAGGTCCTGTGGGTCGAACAGCTCGGAGACCTCGGCATAGTCCAACTCGACCATCGAGCCCGGCGGGAAGGGCTCCAGCCAATCGCCGAGCTGGGCCAGCTCCTCTGCGGGGCCGCTGACCATCCCCACCTTGTCGAGGATCCCGTGAATCTCGGCCACTCTCTGCCTGGCATCGTCGATCCCGGCCCGATAACGGACCTGGGGGCCGCGTGGGCCCTCGTATACCTGCTTCTCGGACGGATCGAACAGGGTGAACCAACGAACCGGCACGTGCCAGGCGGTGGTGAGGACGTGGGATCGATGTCCGGGGTTGTCGCGGCGGTAGGCGCGAAGCTCACGGTCGGCGGCCTGCGCAGCCTCCTCCGGTATCAGCCCGACTCCCATCGCCCTGAAGACCCCGGCGAATGCCACGGTCGATTCGAGGACCCGGAGCCTCAGGTTGCGAGGGCAAACGAGACGACGCCCCTCCCATTCCGCGGTCCAATGTCCCTCACCCTCGGTCTCGGAGAGGATCCCGTAGGTCTTGACAAAGCCCGGGACGGGTGCCCGTGACCCCACCAGCTCCGGGGTGTACACCCGTAGGTACGAAGCTCTGGTCATGACGCCATCCTGGCACACCTCAGACGGCATTCCGGGCTGGGCGCAAGGTCTCCTACCCCGGTAGTATCGGCGCATCCCGCTTCCCGCCAGCAGAGGAGTACGAGTCTTGGGCGTATTCGAAGAGGTAGCTGTAGAGGGCCACGAGCAGATCCTCTTCGGTTACGACAAGGTATCCGGTCTCAAGACCATCATCGCCATACACAGCACGGCTCTCGGTCCCGCCTTAGGCGGGACTCGCTTTTTTCCGTACAAGACGGAAGAAGCGGCGCTCGAGGACGTGCTTCGCCTCTCCGAGGGGATGACCTACAAAGCAGCCGCCGCGGGTCTCGACCTGGGCGGGGGTAAGGCGGTGATCATCGGTGATCCCCGCGAGGACAAGTCGGAGCGTCTCTTTCGGGCGTACGGGCGGATCGTCGACTCCCTCCAGGGCCGCTACATAACCGCCGAGGACGTGGGCACCACCACGACGGACATGGACATGGTGCGTCGGGAGACCCAATGGGCGCTGGGCAACTCGGTGGCTCTCGGCGGCTCGGGGGACCCCTCCCCGGTGACGGCCAGGGGTCTCATCGCCGCCGCTCAGGCGGTGGCACAGCGACTGTGGGGTAATCCCGACCTGACCGGGCGGCGGTTCGCCATACAGGGCGTGGGAAAGGTGGGGTCGGCCTTCGCCCAGCTGCTTGCGGAGGAGAGGGCCGAGGTGATCGTCTCCGACGCTTATGAGTCGGCGGTGGAGGCGGCGGTGGAGAAGTACGGCGCCAAACCCGTCGATCCCGACGAGATCTACAAGGTGGCCTGCGACTTCTTCTCCCCCTGCGCCCTGGGGAGCGTCCTCAACCAGGAGACCATTCCCAAACTGAACTGCCAGGCGGTCGTGGGGAGCGCCAACAACCAGCTCGCCACCGACGAGGACGCCGATCGCCTCGCCGAGAGAGGCATCCTCTACGCACCCGACTTCGTGGTGAACGCCGGCGGCCTCATCAACGTCTACGACGAGCTCCACGGCTACTCGCGCACCCGCGCCCTCTATCGGGTCGACGCCATCTTCGCCGCCACCCAGGAGATCCTGAAGACCGCCGACGAGCTCGGTGTCAACCCCAACCAGGCGGCGATGACGGTCGCCGAGCGTCGTATCGAGGAGATCGGCGGGCTCCGCAAGTTCCGCCGCAACGGCGCCGACAGGAACTGAGGGCGGCGATCGTGGGGAGCGAGCTAGACCACCGCAGCCTCGGCCTCAGCGACGACGAGGTCCGGCGCATGTACCGCCTCATGTTGCTCACCCGGCGGGTCGACGACCGCATGTGGGCGCTGCAACGCCAGGGACGGGCCGCATTCGTGGTCGGGTCGTCGGGGCACGAGGCCATTCAAGTGGCGTCCGTGTTCGCCCTGGACACCGAGAAGGACTGGGTGCTCCCCTACTACCGCGACATGGGGGTCGGGCTGGCCTGGGGGTTCACGCCTTACGAGGTGTTTCTCGCCGTGTTCGCCCGCAAGGACGACCCCACATCGGGAGGCCGCCAACTGCCCAATCACTGGTCCGACCCCGACCGCAATGTCTTCACCCAGTCGTCGGTGATCGGCACCCAATTCCCCCACGCCGCAGGGATCGCCCACGGCCTCAAGCTCAAAGGATCAGACGCCGTCGCGGTGGTCTACGGAGGGGAGGGAGCCACCTCCGAGGGCGACTGGCACGAAGCGATGAACTGGGCTGGGATCCACCAACTCCCTCTGATCTTCGTGATCGAGAACAACCAATACGCCATCTCGGTGCCCACCAACGAGGGGGTGGCGGGCCGGGTCGCCGACAGGGCGCAGGGCTATGGCTTCCCCGGCTTCGCCATCGACGGCAACGACCCGTTCGAGGTGCTCTCGACCATGCAACGGGCGGTGGCCCGAGCCCGGGGGGGAGACGGGCCGACGCTGATCGAGGCAAAGACCTACCGCTATTACGCCCACACCTCCGACGACAACGACTCCCTGTATCGGAGTGAGGAAGAGGTGGAGAGCTGGCGCAAGAGAGACCCGGTGAGCCGTCTCCGTCAATACCTGATCGAGAACCGGCTTCTCACCGAGGAGGAGGAGAAGACACTCGACGAGGAGGTCGTCGAAGAGCTCGCCGAGGCCGTCAAGCGTGCGGAGGCCGCCGAGGTGCCCGACGAGCCGACCTCGGAGGTCTACGCACGGGTGATCGAGCCGGGAGAGCCGGTGACCACGGTGGAAGAGCCCGCCACGGGTGACCAGATCAACCTGATCAAGGCGATCAACCGCACCCTCCACGAGGTGTTGGAGAAGCACGACGACACCATCCTCTTCGGAGAGGACGTGGCCAGGGAGAAGGGCGGGGTGTTCAAGGCCACCGAAGGTCTCACCGAGCGTTTCGGCCCCGACCGCTGCTTCAACACCCCCATAGCCGAGTCGTCGATCATCGGATGCGCCATCGGGATGTCCGCCACGGGGTTCAAGGTCCTGCCGGAGATCCAGTTCGCCGACTACATCCACCCCGGCTTCAACCAGATCGTCTCCGAGGCGGCGCGGGCGAGATATCGATCCGGGGGCCGGTGGAACGTGCCAATCGTCATCAGGACTCCGTACGGCGCGGGGATCCACGGCGCGCAGTACCACTCCCAGTCCGTAGAGGCGTTCTACGCCCATGTGCCAGGGCTAAAGGTCGTGATCCCCTCCACCCCGGCCGACGTCAAGGGGCTGCTGCACTCGGCGGTCGAAGACCCCGACCCTGTGATGTTCCTCGAGCCGAAGAAGCTGTACCGGCTGGCCAAGGGACCGTTCCCGGAGGGGGAATGGGAGGTGCCGCTGGGCAGGGCCGCTCTCCGTCACGAGGGGACCGACCTCACCATCATCACCTACGGAGCCATGGCTCACTTCACGATGGAGGCGGTGCCGATCCTCGAGGAGCTCGACATCAGCCCCGAGGTGATCGATCTCAGGACGCTAAAACCCCTCGACTGGCCGACGATCGAGAAGTCGATCGAGAAGACCTCAAAGGCGCTCATCGTCTACGAGGACAACGAGTTCTGCGGCTACGGGGCGGAGATAGCTGCGCAGATCGCCGACAAGACCTTCGAATGGCTCGACGGCCCCGTGAAGAGATACGCCCTCCCTGACGTCCCCATCATGCCCTACGCCGGCTCGCTGGAGAAGGCGCTGTACCCCACCCCAGAGCGCATCGTGGAGCGGGCACAGGAACTGGCCAAGTACTGACCTAACCTCGCGGGACATGTCGCTGCTGTCCCATCTCTCCGAGCTGGCGGGGAAGGCCTTTGCCGAAGCGGGGCTGCCTCCCGAGCTCGGAGAGGTCGTCCCGTCGCAGCGACCCGAGCTCTCCCAGTTCCAGTGCAACGGAGCCCTGGCCGGCGCGGCCAGCGCAGGGAGATCCCCTCGAGAGATAGCCGAGGAGGTGGCCTCGGCGCTGCGGACGAAGGATGAGATCGCAGCTGCCCAGATCGAGGGGCCGGGCTTCATCAACATCACGGTCACCGACGAGGCCCTGGCCGAGTGGTCGGACCGCACTGCCGGTCATCCCCATCTCGGACACGACCAGGTGCCCGACCCCAGGACGGTCGTGGTCGACTACGCCGGTCCCAACGTGGCCAAGGCCATGGCGGTTCACCATCTGCGGGCCACCATCATCGGCGACGCCCTGGCCAGGATCTTCTCGTTTGCCGGCCACGAGGTCATCAGGGATCCTCACTTCGGCGACTGGGGGTTCAACATGGGGTTGCTCATCGCCATGGTGCAGGAGCAGGGAATCGATCCTTCCGCCTTGACTCTGGATGACCTACAGCGTCTCTATCCCGAGGCAGACGCCCGGGCCAAGGCTGATGACGAGTTCGCGGAACGGGCCAGGCTCACCACCGTGGCGTTGCAGCGAGGCGACGAGAACGCCCGGGCGATCTGGCGACAGATGAAGACGGTTTCCGAGCAGTCACAACGTGGTGACTTCGCCGCACTTGGAGTCGAGTTCGATCTCTGGTACGGCGAGTCCGATGTCAGGCACCGCCTCGGGCCCCTGGTGGAGCGGCTTCGCAGCGAGGGTAAAGCGCGAGAGTCGAAGGGTGCCCTGGTCATCGAGGTCCAGGAGCCCGAGGACAACAGGGAATGGCCCCCGCTGATCCTGGAGACCACCGCGGGCGGCTTCCTCTACTCCACTTTCGATTTAGCCACAGTGGAGATGAGGGTCGAGGACCTGGGCGCGGACCTCATCCTGTATGTGGTCGACCGCCGGCAGAGCGATTATTTCACCCAGTTGTTCCGAGCCGCCCGCAAGGCTGGGATCGTCCCCGAGACGGTGGACGTGGAGCACATCGAGTTCGGGACGATGAACGGGCCCGATGGCAAGCCGTTCCGCACCCGCGAGGGGGGTGTCGTCCGGCTGGGCGATGTCATCGAGATGATCACCGCGGCAGCCCGGGCCCGTCTCGACGAGGCCGATCTCGCCAGCGACTACCCGGTGGAGGAGAGAGAGCGCATCGCCCGCCAGGTAGGGGTGGCCGCCCTCAAGTTCGGGGATCTGATCAACAATCGCAGCTCGGACTACGTCTTCGATCTCGAGCGGTTCAGCGCGTTCGAGGGCAAAACCGGGCCCTATCTGCAGTACGCCGCGGTGCGGATCAAGTCGATTCTGCGGAAGGCGGAAGAAGCCGGCCTGGGGGCGGGTCGAAGCACCCCGCCGGCGCAGGACGCCGAAAGGGACCTGATCGTCGAGCTCCTACTTCTGCCCGAGGTGATCGATCGGGCCATAGAGCTGCGCGCTCCCAACCACGTCGCCGACTACGCATACACACTGGCGGTTCGTTTCAACCGCTTCTATGACAGCTGTCACATCCTCTCCGAGGAGGACCCGCGGCGACAGGCATCATGGCTCGCCCTGTCGAGATGGTCGCTGCAGGCCCTGGAGACCCTGCTCGGCCTCCTCGGAATCGAGGTGCCGGGTCGGATGTGACGATGACCATGGCGGTCAGAGCAGCCCGGGATGAGGATCTCGCCGACATCGTCTCCTGGACCAGGACGACTTTCGAGTGGGGCGACTATGTCCCCGATCGGCTCGGCTCCTGGCTGTCCGAGTCCGACTCGGTCGTGCTGGTCGCTGTGGACGATTCCGATCGACCACTGGCCGTGTGCCATGCGGTGATGCTGTCCGTTCACGAAGGTTGGCTAGAGGCGGCGCGGGTGCACCCGGCCCACCGGCGCGCCGGCCTGGGCTCGGCTCTCAACCGAGCCGGGGTCGACTGGCTGGCAGGCAGAGGGGCGCGGGTGGTGCGACTAGCGATCGAGGCGGGCAACTCGGCCGCCCGCTCGCAGGTGGAGAGGCTGGGCTATCGCCAGGTCTCCACCTGGTACCACGGCAAACTGGAAGTCGACCCCAACAGGCGTTGCCCCGCCTCATACCGGCTTCATCCCGTACCTCCGGGGGAGATCGACGCTGCCTGGCTGTTCTGGTCGAACGGCGACCTGGCAGTCGGCGGCCGGGAGCTGATGGCGCGGGGGTGGCAGTGGCGGAGAACCCGGCCGGAGGATCTGGCCGAGGCGGCCAGCGAGGGGCTGCTCCACCAGTCACCCGCCGGGTGGGTCATCGTCGACCAAACCCCGGGAGGTTGGCTGCGAGCCGGATGGCTGGCGGCTGAGCTCGAAGACGCTCCCCGGCTGTTCGATGGCCTCCACGACCTGGCAGTGGACAGGGCGGCGGAAGGGGTCGACGTCAAGGTGCCCGGAGTGCCGTGGGTGGTCGAGGCTCTCACCAGGGCGGGGACCCAGCCCAAGGAGGTGGTGATCTACGCCCGGGTGCCCTAGT
>CAZAHX010000029.1:0-13506 GCA_964485005.1 uncultured Acidimicrobiaceae bacterium
GGCACCTCCGTCAAGTACACCATCAAGGAGTTCCGACCGGTGTACCTGGAGACCCTATATCTCGGCTGTCCCGCCAACAAATGCAACATCATTCATAGTCCGGGAGAGCCGTCGACCGGCGCCTGCCCCGAACCACTCACCGCCGCCGATTGGTCGTGCGGGGGGAGGCCTGGGACCGGGAGCAATAACCTGGAGGCGATGAGCGCCTTCGTGCTGACCGTGGACATGCTTCCCGGGGACCTGGCGGAGAACTTCCCCTTCCAGCCGGGGACCATCGTCTACAACCTGCACCGCTAGCCTCCCGGCGCCGTCGTAACCTCCATCGGGTGACCCAGCCTCCGCCCGATTACATGCCGGCTCTGATCACCCCGTTCACCCGGGCCGGCGACATCGACGTCCAGGCCCACGAGCACAATCTCGCCGTGCTCGCCGGGGAGGGGATGAGGGGGTTCGTCCTCGGGGGCTCCAACGGCCAGGGACCCTATCTCGAGCCCGGCGACCGGGAGCACCTCTTGTCGGCGGGGGGGAGGCTGAAGACCCATCTCATGTGTGGCATCGCCGCCGAGTCCACCCGGATGGCGCTGGCCCAGATCGCCGAGGCCGAGGAGGCCGGGGCCGACAGCGTTCTGGTGCTGACCCCGACCACGGTGGCACGGGCCCGGGACGAGGCGATGCTCGGCTTCTACCGTGATATCGCCGACGGTGCCGGGGTGCCCGTCTTCCTCTACTCGGTGCCCCCCGTCACCGGGTACAGCCTCCCCGTCGATCTGGTGGAAAAACTATCCCGTCACGAGAACATCCACGGGATGAAGGACTCTTCCGGGGACGTGGTCAGACTGCAGACCATCGTGGAGAGCACCCCGGAGAGCTTCCTGCTCTATTCGGGAGCCTCCCGAGCCCTCGCCGCCGCGGTCGCCGTGGGCTGTCACGGCGCCATCACCGGATCGGGCAACTACCTGCCCGCGCTGGTCCTCGAAACCCTGGCCGCCGCCAGGGAGGAACCCGAGAAGGCGCGGCGGCTGCAGAAACGTCTCAGCCGTATCTCCTCCGAGGTGGAGGCGCAGGGGATACCGGGGGTGCTCGCCGCCGCCCGCGCCGCCGGCCTCGACCCCGGCTATCCCCGTCTCCCCCTGACCCGGCTCTCCCGGGGCGCGGAGACCTCGATCGCCAACCTGATCACTTGAGCAGTGGCTCAAAGTTGGCCCCGTTGGGTACGATCCGGGACATCTCGAGCACTGCAAGGAGCCAAACATGTCCAAGTTCCTGAGTGAGGCGTGGGCCAAAGACGTGACCAGCGCACTCAACAGCCATCAGGGTTTCAAGAACGCCATAGGGGGAGCGGACCTAGGCATCCAGTTCCACACCGAGGGCGCCCCGGACGGCGACGCCGACTATTACCTGAAGACCTCGGGGGGCACCGCCAACCTGGCCCTGGGGACCCTGGACGACGCCGATGTCACGGTGAAGCAGAGCTACGACACCGCGGCCGCCATCTCCAAGGGCGAGCTCAACACCCAGAGCGCTTTCATGAGCGGCAAGTTGAAGGTGTCGGGAAACCTGGCCAAGCTGATGATGCATCAGTCGGCCATCCAGCAGTGGGGTGCAGCCGTCTCCGACCTCGACGTCGAGTACTAAGTAAGCGTGAGTAAATGACGTCGCTCAGCGACGTCATTTACTCACGCTTGGCCCGACCCGAGCAGACCCAGGGCCCGTACGGCCTCCCTCTCCTCGATCAGCTCGGCCACCGAGGCGTCGATCTTCCCCCGGGAGTAGTCGTCGATCTCGAGGCCCCGGACGATCTCCCACCGACCATCCCGGGCCACACACGGGAACGAGGAGACCAAACCCTCGGGCACCCCGTAGGAACCGTCGGACCGCAAACCCACCGAAACCCAGTCGCCCTCCGGGGTGCCGAACGCCCAGTCCCGCATGTGGTCGATGGCGGCATTCGCCGCCGACGCCGCCGATGAGGCCCCCCTGGCCTCGATGATGGCGGCACCGCGGCCGGCCACGGTCGGGATGAACACCTCGTCGACCCAGCGGTGGTCGTCCACCACCTCGTAGGCGGGCTTTCCCTCCACCAGGCAATGGAAGAGGTCGGGGTACTGGGTCGAGGAGTGGTTCCCCCAGATGGTCATCCTGGTGATCTCGCCCACCGGGCTCCCGGTCTTGGCCGAGAGCTGGCTGATGGCACGGTTGTGGTCGAGCCTGGTCATCGCGGTGAAGTTGGCGGGCTCCATTCCCTCGGCGTTACCCATGGCGACGAGGGCGTTGGTGTTGGCCGGGTTTCCCACCACGAGGACCTTCACCCCCGGCTTGGCCGCCGAAGCCAGGGCCCGGCCCTGGGCCGTGAAGATCTTCCCGTTCGCCTCGAGCAGGTCGGATCGCTCCATCCCCGCCTTGCGGGGCATCGCCCCCACCAGAAGCGCCATGTCGGCGTCTTGGAACGCCTCTTCAGGCTGGTCGGTCTGCACCATCCCCGCCAGGGGCGGGAAAGCGCAGTCCTCCAACTCCATCGACACCCCGCGCAGAGCGTCGAGGGCGGGGGCTATCTCCAGCATCTGGAGAATGACGGGCTGGCTGGGACCCAGCATCTCGCCGGAGGCGATGCGAAAGAGGAGGCTGTATCCGATCTGGCCGGCGGCGCCGGTCACCGCCACTCTCACTGGCTCGCTCATCGATCCGAGGGTACGCCGTTCATCCGACGACGACCGTGTCCGGGGTCATCGGCTGGACCATGGCGCGGTGGGCCTGTGTGGGATCCGCATCGGGATAGTCGGCGCGGTAGTGGCCGCCGCGGGACTCGCTCCGGCGCAGCGCGGCCAGGATGACGAGCAGAGCCAACTCGAGGGCATTGCGACCTGCGATGGTCCGGCGCAGCACGGGGGACAACTCGAGGATGGTGCTCCGCGCCTCCTCGAGGCCGCTCCCGGTTCGCACCACCCCGACGCGGTCCCACATGACACGTCGCAGGTCCTCGATGGCAGGCCCTGCCACCAGAGGGAGGTCGAGAGACTCCTTGGGCGCCTCCAACTCCCCGGTGGGGTCCTCCAGGGCCGCGTCGACGCTGACTGCCACCCGCGCCCCGAACACCAGCCCCTCCAACAACGAGTTGGAGGAGAGCCGGTTGGCGCCGTGTGCGCCGGTCGAGGCGCACTCCCCCACCGCCCAAAGTCCCTGGACCGAGGTGCGCCCCAAAGTGTCGGCATCGATCCCTCCCATGTAGAAGTGGGCGGCCGGCAACACCGGGAGCAGATGCTCGACCGGGTCGAGGCCCACCGACATGGCATGGGCGGTCACCGTGGGGAACCTCTCGTGGAAGTTGATGATCGACCTGGCGTCGAAGTAGGCGGAGGAGCCCCGGTCGTACTGCCAGAAGATGGCCCGGGCCAGGACCTCGCGTGGCGCCTGATCGCCCAGGGGGTGGTAGCGGTCCATGAAGCGTCGGTTCTGGCCGTCGACCAGACCGGCGCCCTCGCTGCGCAAGGCCTCGGTGAGCAGGGGCATCGGATCCTTTCCCGCGTTGAGCGCCGTGGGGTGGAACTGGAAGAACTCGAGGTCGGCGAGCCGCGCCCCGGCCCGGCCGGCGATGACGATCCCCTCACCGGTCACGGCCGGCGGGTTGGTGGTCTTGGAGTAGATCCGTCCCGCCCCTCCCGTGGCCATCACCACCGCGGGGGCCGTGTAGATGTGCCGCTCCTTGCCGTCGGCGGTGAGAACGCCGGCGACGCGGGTCCCCGACTTGACCAGTTCGATCACACGGCCTTCGACCGTGGTCACGCTCTCGCTCTGCCCAACCGCCTCGTTGAGGGCACGCATGACCTCGGCACCGGTGGCGTCGCCGTCCGCATGGACCACGCGCCGGGCACCGTGGCCTCCCTCCTTGCCCAGTTGCAGCTCGCCCTCCACATCGCGGTCGAACTCCGCCCCCAGGGCGACGAGACGCTCGATGGCCTCTGGCCCCCCTTCGGTGAGGGTCTCCACCGCCTCGGCTAAGGCGAGCCCACCTGACACCGCCAGCGTGTCTCGGGCGTGGTCTTCGGGGCTGTCCCCGCTGCCCAAGGCGGCGGCAATCCCGCCCTGGGCCCACCAGGTGGAGCCCATCTCCGCAGTCGAGATCACGTAAGCACGACGCAGCCCGAGGGACACGGAGAGACCTGCGACTCCGGCACCCACGACGAGGGGGGCGTCCAGCCTGGTGATCTCGGGCATGACGGTGCTCAGTCCTGCCGCACCCGGGAGGTCACATGTGGGCGACGACGGCGTCGCCGAACTCCGAGGTCTTCACCTCGTTGGCGTGGTCCATGAGACGGGC
Source organism: uncultured Acidimicrobiaceae bacterium (assembly GCA_964485005.1). Taxonomy (GTDB): domain Bacteria; phylum Actinomycetota; class Acidimicrobiia; order Spongiisociales; family ZC4RG35; genus JAHWLC01. The sequence continues at coordinate 4,316 of CAZAHX010000029.1, forward strand.
GAAGTCGTAGGTCACCGTCTTGGAGGCGATGGCGCCGCCCATGCCGGCGAGGATGAGGTCGGCGGTCTCGACCCAACCCATGTAACGGAACATCATCTCCCCGGAGAGGATCACCGAGCCGGGGTTGACCTTGTCCTGACCGGCGTATTTGGGGGCGGTCCCATGGGTGGCTTCGAAGATGGCGACCCCGGTCTCGTAGTTGATGTTGCCCCCTGGTGCGATCCCGATCCCGCCCACCTGGGCCGCCAGGGCGTCGGAGAGGTAGTCCCCGTTGAGGTTGGTAGTCGCGATCACGTCGTAATTGGCGGGGCGGGTGAGTATCTGCTGCAGCATGGCGTCGGCGATGACATCCTGGACGAGCAGCTTGTCACCCGGCTCGCCACCGGAGTCCTCCCAGGAGACGGCGCGATCGGCGAACTCGTCTTTCACCAGCTCGTAGCCCCACGCCCGAAAGGCGCCCTCGGTGAACTTCATGATGTTGCCCTTGTGGACCAGCGTCACCGAGTCGCGGTCATACTCGAGGGCATACCGGATCGCCGCCCTGATCAGTCGTTTCGAGCCGGTCTCGGACACCGGCTTGAGCCCGAGCCCGGAGTCGGGGCGTATGTCCCAGCCGAACTCGCGCTCCAGGAACTCGAGGAGCTTCTTGGCTTCCTCGGAACCGGCCGCCACCTCTTTGCCCGCATAGACATCCTCGATGTTCTCCCTGAAGATGACCATGTCGACCAGACCGGGGTTCTTCACCGGCGAGGGGACGCCCTCGAACCAGCGGATCGGGCGGACACAGGCGTAGAGATCGAGCAGCTGGCGCAGTGCGACGTTGAGCGATCGGATGCCACCGCCGACCGGAGTGGTCAGCGGGCCCTTGATCCCCACGAGACGCTCCCCGAAAGTCTTCACGGTCTCGTCGGGCAGCCACGAGCCGGTGGCGTCGTACGCCTTCTGCCCGGCGAGGATCTCCTGCCAGTCGACCCCGCGCTTGCCGTCGTAGGCCTTGGCCACCGCGGCGTCGAACACACGGACCGCGGCCGCCCAGATATCGGGGCCGATTCCATCGCCCTCGATGAAGGGGATGATCGGGTTATCGGGTACGACGAGGCCCTCCGGCCCCATCGTTATCGGTGTGCCCATCGGCAAAGACTCCTCGGGATGTCGGAAGAGACGAGACTAGCGATTCCCCACTTCAGAGCGACGAGCCCGGGCCGCCTCCACCGTGTTGACCAGGAGCATCGCGCGGGTCATCGGGCCGACACCGCCGGGGACCGGGGTGATCGCACCCGCCACCTCGACCACGTCGGCGAAGTCGACATCGCCCACCAGACCGCCCTCGGTGCGAGTGACCCCTACGTCGATGACCGTTGCCCCCGGTTTGACGTGCCCCCCGGTGATCAGTCCGGGAGATCCCGTGGCGGCCACCAGGATGTCGGCCTCTCTGGTCACCTCGGCGAGGTCCCGGGTGCGGGAGTGGGCAATGGTGACGGTGGCGTCCACCCCCTTCTCCGAGAGCATCAAGGCGAGAGGACGGCCCACGAGGAAGGAACGGCCCACCACGACTACCCGGGCCCCCGCGATCGGTATGTCGTAGTGATCGAGGATCCGCATGATCCCGCTCGGGGTGCAGGGCCTGCTGCCTCCCCGGCCCAACACCAGCCGGCCCAGGTTGAAGGGGTGGAGACCGTCGACGTCCTTCGCCGGGTCGATCCTCCCCACCGTCGCTTCGTCGTCGAGATCACCGGGCAGGGGGAGCTGGACCAGGATCCCGTCGACCTCGTCGTCGTCGTTTAGACCGTCGAGCAACCGGTTGAGCGCGTCGGTGGACACATCGCCGGGGAGCTCGTGGTGCAGGGAGCGGATGCCCACCTCAGCGGCGTCCCGCCGCTTGCCCCGCACGTAGCTGTGGGAGGCGGGATCCTCGCCAACCAGCACCGTTGCCAATCCGGGCTGAAAGGCGAGACCGGCGACACTCACGGCGACCTCGTCCTTGACGGCCGAAGCCACCTGCCGGCCGTCGAGGATCGTCGCCCCCATCAGTGCCTGAAGTGGCGACGCCCGGTGAACACCAAACCCACACCCTGCTCGTCAGCGGCCGAGATGACCTCCTCGTCACGCACCGACCCGCCGGGCTCGACCACCGCGGCGACCCCTGCCTCGACCAGGGTGTCGAGACCGTCGCGGAAAGGGAAGAAGGCGTCGGAGGCGGCAACACCTCCCTTGGCCCGATCCCCGGCCCGGATCACCGCCCGCTGGGCGGCGCCGACGCGAGACTGGTCTCCGGCGCCCACTCCCACCACCTTGGGGCCGTTGACGATGACGACCGCGTTGGACTTGGTGTGCGCCGCCACCACCCAAGCGAGACGCAGCGACTCCATCTCGGTCGTGGTCACCGGGCGCGCCGACACCGTCTCCCAGCCCGCGCTCTCCACCACGTCCGGGGTCTGGACGAGGAAACCGCCGGCGATCCTTCTGAAGTCGAGCCCGACTTCATCGACTGGAGGAGCGGTGAGGAGACGGAGCCCTTTCTTCGCCGAGAGGACCTCCAGGGCCTCGGGGGAAATCGAGCGGGCCACCACCACCTCGACGAACCGGTCGGCGAGGAGTGAGGCCGTCTCCGCATCCAGCTCGGCGTTTATCCCGACCACACCGCCGAAGGCGGCGAGACTGTCTCCCTCCCAGGCCATCTCGAAGGTCTCAGCCGTGCCGGTCCCTCCCCGCGCCGCCCCTGAAGGATTGGTGTGCTTGACCACGACCACCGCGCCCGGTCCTAGCGATGAGGCCAGACCCCAGGCCGCGTCGGCGTCGGCGTAGTTGTTGAACGACATCTCCTTGCCCTGATGCTGGGTCATCTCCGACCACCAGGGACGGGCTCCGTCCTCCAGATGCAGCGCCGCCTCCTGATGAGGATTCTCCCCGTAGCGCAGATCGGCGACATGGCGGAGGTAGAGGGCGCGATCGGCGCCCATCCAGGTCGAGATGGCTGCGTCGTATGCCGCGGTGTGAGCGAAGGCCTCGGCGGCGAGGCGGCTCCGAATCTCGTCGTCGAGGCCACCCGCCTCCACGGCATCGGCCACCTCGTCGTAGCTCTCCGGTGACACCACCACCCCCACCCTGTGGTGGTTCTTGGCCGCCGCCCGGATCATCGCCGGGCCGCCGATGTCGATGTTCTCGATGATCTCCTCCTCGCCGGTCCCGGGAGCGGCCGCGGTCTCCCGAAACGGGTAGAGATTGCAGACCACCAGGTCGAACGGCTCTATCCCGAGCGCTTCCATCTCAGCGTCGTCATTCGATCCGCGGGAGAGGATCCCGGCATGGATCCGCGGGTGCAAGGTCTTCACCCTGCCCCCCAGCATCTCGGGGGCTCCGGTCACCTCCTCTACCTCGGTGACCTCGATCCCCGCCTCCTCGAGAACCGCGGCGGTCCCTCCGGAGGCCACGATCTCCCATCCCGCCGCGGCGAGTCTGGAGGCAAAGGCGGTGAGTCCGGTCTTGTCGTGGACACTGATGAGGGCTCGGCTCACGACCACACCACCCTCCTCCCGTCGAGGGTCAGGGCGCCGTTGACGAAGGCGGCCACCACTCTGGGGTAGAGGCGATGCTCCTCCACCTGGATCCGCCGGTGGAGGGAGTCCACGGTGTCGTCGGGGAGCACCTCCACGGCGCGCTGGGCGACGATCGGCCCGCTGTCCACCGCCTCCTCCACGAAGTGGACGGTGACACCGGTCACCTTCACCCCGTGCCCGAGGGCGCTCTCCACGGCACGGGCGCCGGGGAAAGCGGGGAGCAGAGACGGGTGGATGTTGAGGATCCGCCCCGAGAACCTCTCGACGAAGTCGGCCGAGAGGACCCTCATGAACCCGGCGAGCACCACGCCCTTGGCTCCCACCTCCTCCACCAGGTCGGCCAGGGCGACCGAGAACGAGGCACGGTCGGGATGATCCGACCAGCGGACGACCGCTGCTTCGATGCCTGCCTCGCGGGCCCTCACCAGAGCAGGCGCCTCGGGCCGGTCCGAAACCACGACCCGAATGTGCGGGCTGACTTCGGGAGCCTCGATCAGTGCCTGGAGATTGGTCCCCGAGCCCGATGCCAACACTGCGATTTCGATTTGGGACCTCCGGCGTCCGATGCGACGGGGAGTGTAGGTCCGGCTCCCGGCGTCTCTGCCGATACCATGACCCGGCCAATGCACGCCCTCGAGACCGTTCCCGCCTCGGACTGGGAAGACTGGGTCGAAGAACACGACGGCCTGATCCTCGATGTCCGCGAGCCCCTGGAGTGGGGTTTGGGGACATTGCCTGACGCGGTTCTGATGTCGATGGGAGAGTTGGTGGACAAGCTGGACGATCTGCCCAGGGACCGCGCCATCCTCTGTGTCTGCCGATCGGGCAGTCGTAGCCATCAAGTGGCCCGTTTCCTCTCCATGAGTGGCTTCGGGCGGGTGGCCAACATGACCGGTGGGATGAAGGCCCTGGGGATGCAGGACTGATGGAGATACGCACCATCCGCACCGAGGGTCTCGGTGACTCGACCCATGTGTTGGCCCACGAGGGCGTGGCGGTAGTAGTCGACCCCCAGCTCGACTTCGACCGCTTCGTCGCGGTCGTCGAGGAGAGTGGCGCCGAGCCCCGCTTCGTCGTGGAGACCCACGTCCACAACGACTACCTCTCCGGAGGATTGGCCCTCTCCCGGAGGCTGGGCGCGGAGCTGGTGTTTCCCGCGGGAGCGGCCCCGGTGTTCCGGCACCGACCCGCCTTCCATCACGAAGATCTGGATGCCGGCCCCTTCGCCCTCCGTCCCATCCACACGCCCGGGCACACCCCCGAGCACCTGTCCTATCTGGTGTTGGTCGACGATCGGCCCGTCGCCGTCTTCAGCGGCGGGAGTCTGCTCGTTGGCTCGGCCGGTCGCTCCGACCTCCTCGGCGTGGAGCGGGCCGAGACTCTGGCGCGGCTGCAGTATGGCTCGGTGAGCCGTCTCGCCGAGCTTCCCGACGGGGTAGGGCTGTACCCCACCCATGGGGCAGGGAGCTTCTGCACCGTCACCCGGGCCGGCACGGACAGCTCCACCATCGGGGAAGAGCGACGGGCCAATCCCGTGCTCTCCCATGACACCGAGGAGTCCTTCGTCGGCGCCCACCTCACAGGACTGGTCCCTTACCCCGCCTACTACGCACGCATGGCACCGGCAAATCTCCGGGGGGCGGAGGCTCCGGAGAGCTTCGAGGTGGCTTCGCTCACCGTCGACGAGCTGGAGAATCTGGTGGATGCGGTGGTTGTCGATGCCCGGCCCGGACCGGACTTCGCCAAAGCCCACTTCCCGGGGTCGATCTCCATCGAGCTCCGGGACGACTTCGGGGTATGGGCGGGGTGGGTGATCTCCAACGACTCCACCCTCGCGCTGGTGATGAATCCCGAGCAGAGTCTCGAAGAGGCGATGCGTCAGCTGACCCGGATCGGTCTCGACCAGGTGGCCGGGGTGTTGAGATGGCGTGGAGACACCGAGGCGGCCACCGCCTCGTTTCGAACCGTCGGCGTCGAGGAGTTCGCCGCCGCGGTGATGGAAGGGGCCCAGATCCTCGACACCCGCGCTCCCGACGAGTGGGAGAGAGGGGTGATTGCCGAGTCGATACTGGCCTACGTCCCCGATGTGGCGGAGGAGACCCCCGCCGACATCGATCCCGATCGCGAGGTGTGGGTGGCGTGCGCCAGCGGCTACCGAGCCGGCATCTCCGCCTCACTCCTGGAGAGACGCGGCATCGAGCCGGTGCTCCTCGCCACCGGCGGGGTAACCAAAGTCCTGAGGGCACTGTCGAACAATGGAGCCGCAGAGTGGTGCGCCACCCCGTCGAACGGAGGAAAAGTTTGAGCGAGCGGGTGCGTTTGGCCCGCTGGGGCATCCCCGTAGGGATCGCGGCGGTAGTGGCCATCTTGGTGGTGGTGGCCCTGGTCCGCGACCCGGTCCACCTCGACCCCGACAGCCCGGAGGGAACGGTGCAGGAGTACCTGCAAGCAGTGAGCGAGGAGCGCTGGGAAGATGCCCTCGCCGTCCTCGATCCCGAGCGTTTCGCCGAGTGCAGCGCCTCGGACATCGCCGCCAGCGCACCCGGGCAGCCATTCACCGCAAGCCTGCAGGAGGGCGAGGCGCCCCAAGGAGGGAGATTCGCGGAGGTACCTTCGGATGACGAACCGACCGCGTCGACAACGCCCCCGGACGAGGAGAGAATCGTGGAGGTGACACTGCGCTTCGGTGACACCGGGCCCTTCGGCTCGGGATGGACCACCCATGAGGTCTTCGAGCTGGCGAGCAAGGACGGCTTCTGGTGGATCTCCAACGATCCCTGGCCGTACTTCGGATGGAGGTGCCGATGATCGCCGTGATCCCCCTGATCGTCCTGCTGCTCATCGTCATCGGCGGAATCGCCCTCGTGCGCCGGTTCTCCTCGGGGCGGGGGCGAGGGATCTCCGACCAGGCCGACCTCATCCCCTATGGGCTCCTTGCCCTCTCCGTCATCGCCGGAGGTTTCGCGCTGGCCGAGCTGGGCAGAGCGGCCTTTCCCGGAGACAGGTTCGTCTTCGATACCCGCCAGCAGGTGGCCACCTCGCTTGCCACACTGGTGGTGGCGATCCCCCTGGCGGTGTACTTCTGGCAGCGTCAGGCGAAACGGCGGGTAACCCACCCCGCATCACCCGGCTGGACTCTCTACCTGACGGTGATCAACGCCGTCTTTGTCACCTCACTCGTCATCTCGGCGTTCCAGCTGCTGGAGTGGCTGCTCGGGGAGGCCTCCGCGCCGGCATGGGGCGATGTCGTCGTCTTCGCGGCGATCGTCGTCATCCACGAGCTCGCGGTGCGGGCCACACCGCCCCTGTCGGATGCCGCCGATCTCCCCAGGGTGGTGGGGTCGGCCGCCGGCCTCGTCCCTCTTGTCGTAGGGCTGGGAGGTCTCCTCTACTGGGTGGTGGACCGGCTCTACGCGACGCTCGCTCCGGCGGCAGGGGGGCTCCAGCCCGTCACCTCGCTCGCCCTGGTCTTGGTGGGCGCCCCGGTGTGGACCTACTACTGGCTGCGCCCCCGGCCGGCTCGGCCGGGTGCTCCCCGCAGCGCCTGGACGTTCTTCACCGCCGTCGTCGGGTTGAGCGCTGCCATCGGCTCGGTAGTGGCCATCCTAATCTCGGTCCTCCTCTTCCTCTTCACAGCGAGCGACCCGGCCCCGACCCACTTCGACTCCCTCCCCGTCGAGATCACCATCCTGGTGATGGGGATCCTGGTCTGGTGGCATCATCGGGGGCGGCTGGGCGTGGAGCGGACAGACCCGGTGCGGGCCTACGAGTACGCCATGGCGGCCTTGGGACTCGCCAGCGCGGTTGGCTTCGCCACCGCTCTCTCCACGGCGGCGTTCGGTGGCAATCTCCTGGTGGGAGCATCGATAGACGACATCATCGCGATTGCGGTGGGCCTGGTCTCCTCGTTGGCGGTCTGGTGGTGGTTCTGGTCGAGGGCGACGCGACAGCCCCGCGCCGTAGAGGCAGTGGCCTGGCCCCGGCGGGCGTACCTGCTCGGTCTGGGGATGGTCTTGGGCCTGGTCGCCGCGGGAGCCCTGATCGCGACTCTCTTCGACCTCTTCCGTCGTCTTCTCGGTGCAACGGGAGGGGCGGACCCGCCGGTAGTGCGGGCCTCCCTCTTCGTCTTCGCCGGTCTCGCCGCCTGGCATCTGCTCGCCACCTACTTCAGGGACCGCTCCTTGATCGATACAGGGGAGGTGATCACCCCCTATCAGGTCACCCTGATCTGCTCGCACCCGGGCATGATCGCCACCATGTTCCCCAAGGAGGCCCAGCTCGAGATCATCTACCGGGGAGACCAGCTCGACCCCATCGACGACGAGACCGGGGTCGCCATCGTCGAGGCGGTTGGGCACCGGTCTTCCCTGGTCTGGGTGGACGAACAGGGCTTCAGGGTGGCCCCGGCGCGATGACCCGGTGAGGTGGCTGGCCTATCGATGGCTGCGTCTCTTAGGGTGGGAGTTCCAGGGGGAGATCCCACCCTTTCCCAAGTTCGTCGCGGTAGGGGCACCCCACACCAGCAACTGGGACTTCGTCCTCTTCCTCGCCGCTCTCCACCACTTCGGGCTGCGGGCACGCTTCCTCGCCAAACGGGGAATCTTCAAATGGCCCTTCGGGTATCTGTTCCGTGCCCTGGGCGGCATCCCGGTGGGCGGGCCCAGACCTCGGGGCGTCGTCCCCGAGGCGGTCGCCGAGTTCGAGAAGAGCGACGAGATGATCCTGGTGATCGCCCCCGAGGGAACCCGGTATCGAGCCCCGCACTGGAAGACCGGCTTTGCGGCTATCGCCGAGGAGGCGGGGGTGCCCATCGTGCTCGCCGGGATCGACTTCCCCACCCGCACGGTCGCCATCGGCCCCACCATCCACTACGACGGCGATCTCGAAGCTCTGATCGCCGTGGCCCGTGAGTTCTATGCGGACAAGAGAGGTCTGCACCCGGCGAGGCAGGGCGCGGTGGGTTTACCCGACGGGTCATGACCTTTCGGAGAGGCGTCTTGCCGCGTCGGAGGATCCGTCACTCCTCGTGCCGTAGTCAAGGAGGGCGCGGCCGAAGCGCTCCCGTATCGAGTCGACCTGAGCATCGAGGGATCGTCGTCTCAGATCGTCGACGCTCCCCGACCGGATCACCGACCCACCATCGAGGGGGAGCTCGAGCTGGAGATGGGTGTCCGTGGTGAGGCCCGACACCGAGATCCCGATGAGGGTGACGGGGTCGCTGACCCCCTCGAGCGCCCTGCCCAGGAGCACCGTGCTCAGATCGGCGAGGGCGGCGGTGGAGCAGGTCGGCGTGCGCATGGTGTGACTGCGGGTGACGAGCCGGGGGCCGGGGAGTCTCACCCGCACGGTGAGCGTCGACCCCGACCGTCCTTTGGCCCTGAGCCGGCGGCCCACCCGATCGGCTAGCCCGAGCACCACGACCGCCATCTCGTCGCGGTCGGTGAGCCCCCTGCCCAGCGCCTGCTGGCTGCCCACGCTGCCCGCCCTCCTCCCCCCACGCACCGGTCGGGGGTCGAGGTTCCAGGCCAAAGCGTGGAGAGCAGACGATGCGGCCGGGCCCAGGGAGGGTCGCAGACAGACGCCGGGCACCGACGCCAGGTCGCCGATGGTGAAGATCCCCAGATCGTGGAGACG
>CAZAHX010000030.1:0-13405 GCA_964485005.1 uncultured Acidimicrobiaceae bacterium
GACCTTCGCTCCTCGAAAATGCTCGTTGAGATCGTCCTCGGAAAGGAGGGCGAGGTCCTCTCCTCGATAAAAGACCCTGCCGGAGAGAAACTTGAAGTTGGGAGGTAGCAACCGGGGGATCGTCAGCGCCGTGACCGTCTTGCCGGATCCGGTCTCGCCGACCAGGCCTGTCACCCTCCCCTCCTCGATGCGAAGGCTCACGCCATTGATGGCATGCACGCGTCCGGCGATCGTCTCGAAGTAGCCGTGGAGATCCTGGATCTCGGCCAGCGCGCTGCTCACCCCGCACCTCCAGCTAACGCCGAGAGCGAGGATCGAGGACATCTCTCACCCCGTCGCCCAGGAGATAGAACCCAGACGTGAGCAGCAAAACCGCGATCCCAGGGAACACTGAGACCCACCACTCTCCGGTCACTATCTGCGTCTGACCACGAGCGATCATCGATCCCCATTCGGCCGTACCGGGTTCGATTCCAATGCCCAGGAAACCGAGCGAGGCGGTCACGAGCACGACCCATGCTGCGTTGACGGATGCGTAGGCGAGGACGGGCGACAAGCTGTTGGGAAGGAGATGGCGGAACGCGACCCGCAGCGGTGAGTTCCCGACCATCCGCGCCGCCTCAGCGAATTCCCACGTCCGCTTACTGAGAATCTCCGCCCGGACGAGGCGGGCGTAGTAGGGCATACCGAGGAAAGCCAGCACCACAATCACATTTGGCTCACCTGGACCGATCGCCACCACAACGATCATCGCCAGTAGGAGAGTGGGAAATGACTGCAACACCTCGAGGAGTCGCAGGAGGATCAGGTCGGTGACCCCCGCGAAGTAGCCGGCCACTGTGCCGATCACCACGCCGCTGACGAGGGCCAAAACCACGGCCGCCGCAGTTATGCGCAGGTCGAGAGCCGTTGCCGCAATGGTCTTCGAGAAGACGTCACCGCCGAGTTGGTCGGTGCCGAACCAGTGTTCTCCACTCGGGGGAGCGAGCGGTTCACCGATGAGGATGGCCTCAGGGTCGTACGGCGTGATGTAGCCGGCGAGCAATGCCAAGACGACGAAGGCGAACACCACAGCCGCACCTCCCACCAGGCTCTTGGACTGGCCGGCTAGGTATCTCGCACGTTGTATTCGGCCGACTTCTATATCCGGCCGAACCTCCACCCCTTGCCGGAGTACCAGGTCTCCGGTCATGTCCTGCATGGATGCTCCTCCCTCATCGGGTCCGGGGGTCGATGAACATATAAAGTACGTCGACTATCAAGAAAGCCAGGATGAAAGCGACGGACGCCCAGATGACGAACCCCTGCAGCGCCTGGAAATCGGACCTGATGATGGCGTCCAATCCGTATCGACCCATGCCAGGCCAATTGAAAACCGCCTCGATCAGGACGGCTCCGCTGAACACAAACCCGACGATGGTCCCCACCATCGTCACGATCGGGAGCAGGGCATTCTTGAGCGCATAGCGGAAGTAGATGGTCGCCCTCGCCAGGCCCGTCGACTGCGCGGTCCTGATGTAATCCGAGCGCATCACCTCCACCATCGACGCCCGGGATACGCGGGTGATAGGCGCCATTATCACGACACCAAGGGTGACCCCAGGCAGCACAAGGTGGCGAACCGAGTCCCATAACATCGCCAGGTCGCCTCGTATGAGGCTGTCGATCGTGTAGAGCCCTGTCACGTGAGGCGGTGCCGTCGCCCCCAGCGGAAGCCGACCGATCGGCCCGGGCAGCCAACCCAGCGTGACGAAGAAGATGAGGATGAGCACCAGACCGAGCCAGAAGGAAGGCAACGCCATACCGACGAGCGTCGCTCCCCGAATTGCGAAGTCGAGGGGTCCGTCACGTTTCACACCCGCTATCACTCCGAGAGGAACGCCTATGAAGATGGCCAGAGCAAGCGAGAAGAGCGCCAGCTCCAATGTCGCGGGCAGCCGGCTCCAAAGGTCAGCGGTCACCGAGCGCCCCGTCACAGTCGACTCGCCCAGGTCACCCCGCGTGACGTCACGAAGATAATTTGCGTATTGGACGTGAATCGGCTTGTCGAGCCCGAAACGCTCCCGGATCTCTTCACGCAGCTGCTGGTCGGCCTGCGGCGGCACATAGAGTTCCACGGGATCGGGGGCGAGGACACGGGCAACCACGAAAGTCAGCGTGACCACACCGAAGATCACCGGGACGACAAGGAGGATCCTCATGACGAGCTGGCGAGACAGCCCCGAGGTCATGGCGGGGCGGCTCCTTCCCGTAGGCCACCGAGGCGGCCCCGTACGGGGCCGCCTCGGTGCCTGAGCGGCAGTGTCCGCCTACCCATCCGCCTTCCTGAGCAAGTAGCTCCGGAGATGCGGATCCGCCGTGAACGCCACACCGGTGATGTCGGGGTGCACCGCAGCCGGCGCGCCCTTGACAGCCAGCGGCACCAGCGGGGCGTCTGCGGCCGCTTCCTCCTGGATTGTGACATAGGCGTCGGTGCGAGCACCCTCGTCGTCGCTGTACTGGAACTGGGCATGGAGTTGATCGAGATCTTCCCTACCGTATCCGGTCGTATTCGAGAAGCCTCCGGTCATGATCCAGAGCGGAACCATGGTTGCGGCATCGTCGAGCCAGATGACCCCGTGACGTATCGCCAGACCCTGCATCACGTCCTCACCGTTCACCCGCGCTGTCGACTGCTCGGCGAACGAGGTCGAAGGCAGCGGACGGAGCGTGACATCGATGCCGACCTCGGCCAGGCCCGCCTCGATCAGCAGCGCTATGTCCTCCTCCTCCCGGACGCCCGTGTCGTAGTACAGGTCGATGGGGAATCCGTCACCATATCCTGCATCCGCCAGCAGCTGTCGTGATACGTCGAGGTTTGTGTCATACCGATCCCACGCCTGCGCGAACTGAGGCGCTGCCGGGTTGACGAACGAGTATGCGCGCTCCGCCTGGGCGAAAGCGTTGTTTACGATGGCGTCGTAGGGGATGGCGTGCGCTATGGCTTGTCGCACCTCGACACTGTCGAGGGGAGGTGTGTCCACAGTCATGTCGAGCCGGAAGATGTCGGGGATGGGAGCATTCAGCACCTTGAGACCAGCTTCCTCTAGCGCCTCGAGTTCGCGTCGACCAAGCTGGGACGCAAGGTCGACTTCACCACGGAGCATCACGCTCGTTATGTCCGCAGGACCACTGAAGATCCTGAATATGACGCGCTCGAAATCAGGGGTGCCAGACCAGTGCCCGTCGACCCTCTGGAGAACGAGTTCGGTCCCCGGCGTTCGCGATGCGATTGTATAGGGTCCTGAGCCCGCAGCATTCTCCACAAGCCACTCGTGCGCCCACGGATCCTCGTCGGTGGCGTGACTCTGAGCTTCGACCGAATCGACGATACCGAAGATCGGGAAACGGAGACTCGGCAGAGAAACCGTGAGGAGACGGGGAGTGCCGTCGGCTGTTTCGAATTCGAACCTGATCGTGTGATCGTCGACCACAGTGATCTGACGGTCGGGCTCGTAGATACCGGCAAGGTTTGAGTTGAACCGCCCAAACCCCGGAACCTCGATAGATCGCACAAAGGACCACTTGACATCTTCGGCGGTAACAGGATTTCCAGTCCCGTTGAAGACGGCATCCTCGCGAAGATGGAACGTCACAGCGTTGCCGTCTATCTCCCAGTCGGTGGCCAAGCCCGGGGCGACGTCGAGGCCCGTCCAGACGAGCGTGCCATCGTCACGCTCTTCAAAGTCATACCGCAACAGGGTGTCATAGAGGGCGAGACTCGCTTCCCGATTGAAGACCACCAAGCTGTCGGGAGGATCGAGGCTGTTGAGGTCGCCGCTCCAGGCGACGACGACGGTGTCGTCTCCGGCCTGGCGGGGTGGCGCTGCTGATACCTCATCACCATCGTCGAGCGTCTCTTCCGGGGGGGCAGTTGTGGCGTCACCGTCGTCCTCTGCCTCCGTTGGTGTAGTCACTCCGTCACTGGCTGTGGTTCCTGTGACCTCCTCCTCGGCCGGCCCACAGGCAGCGGCGACAAGGGCCAGCGTCAGGACGAGGATCACGATGTTCCAATGTCTCTTCAGTAGCATTTCTTCCTCCGAACTCTCATTTCCCAGATGGCTTCCACAGGAGGGCGTAGTTCTGTCAACGCCTGCTCAGATATGGTATCTGATATCTTCGCTCGGTGCGGGCTAGTACCGGATCAACGATCTGATCCCCTTCCCTTCCGCGAGATTGTCCAATGCTCGGTCGAGGTCGGCTTGATCGAGCTCATCGGTTACCAGTTCGTCGACCAGCAGTCGACCCGATCGGTAGAGCTCCATCAGCCTTGGAAGATCGTGCTGTGGTCGCGTCGTGCCGTAGTAGCACCCGGTGAGCCGTCGTTCGTCCAGGAGGTGCAGCATTTCCACCGTTAGTGCGGTACCCGGCGCCGCCATTCCCACCGCTACTGCCACCCCTCCCCGCCGCAACGACCGGACGGCGGCCCCGAGCGTATCCGGCCTCCCGATCGCCTCGATGGCGACATCAACGCCCTCGCCCCCAGTGAGCGAGGAGAGCACGGCCACCGGATCCTCCTCCGAGGCATCGATGGTGGCGGTGGCACCGAATCTCCGGGCTGCCTCGAGCCTGGGCGGCTGGACGTCTATGGCGACGATGCGGGCGGCACCGCGGAGGCCGGCACCCTGCATGGCACTCAGGCCAACCGCTCCGCATCCCCAAACTGCGACCACGTCCCCCAGCTCGATTCTTCCCGTGCGAACCGCAGCACCAACTCCGGTCGCCACCCCGCAGCCGAGGAGGGCAAGCGGGGGAAGGGGTAAACCGTTCGGGACCGGGACCGCGGCCGTCTCCATGACGACCGAGTGGTGCGAGAACGAGGAGACCATGAGATGGTGGTGTAGGGACTCTCCCGCCAGATCCGAGAATCGGGTAGTTCCGTCCCGCAGCTGCCCGGCCAAGGATGCCCTAAGAGAGGTCTCGCACAGGTGGGTGCGGCCGGAATGGCAGTACCCGCAGACCCCGCACGCTGCCACCCAGGCCAGCAGCACCCGAGCACCGGCGGAGACACGGCAGACACCGGGCCCGACCTCACGGACTATCCCCACCCCTTCGTGGCCACCGACTATGGGGAGAGGCGCTGGGATCCGACCCTCGCGAATGTGGAGATCACTGCCGCAGACACCGGAGGCGACCATTTCGACAAGCACCTCCCCGGGACCCGGCGAGGCAACCTCCACCTCCTCGATGGCGAAGGGTCCGCCGAACCGCCGGAGGACGCCGGCCGGAGTGCGCATCGCTGGCCTCCTACCTCGATATCAGATACCATATACGACCCGTTGTCTTCTGTTCCCTGATAGATCATGAACAAGGCGAATTTCGGTGCGGGCGCGGTGAACTCGCTCGGCGTCCCAGAACACACCGCGATCCGCGACTACGCCAGCGCTGCCGAAGACCTCGACTTCGACTTTCTCACCCTCATCGACCACGTGGTAACCGCCTATCCGAGCCCCGACGGGACGCCCAGGTTCCACTACCCGGCCCGGACCCAGTACCAGGACATCCTCGTGACCCTCGGTTACTTGGCCGGCGTGACTGAGCGAATCAGGCTGCGGACCGCCGTGGTGATCATGCCCCTTCGGAACGCGATCGTGGTGGCGAAGCAGGCCGCCGCCGCAGACTCGCTGTCTGGCGGCCGCGTCGACCTAGGCGTCGGGATCGGCTCACACCGCCTGGAGTACGACGCCTTGCAGGTGCCTTGGTCTGAGCGAGGAGCCCGCCTCGACGAAGGGGTGGAGATCGTGCGCGAGTTGTGGACGCGGGAGAGGATTGATCAGGCGGGGCAATATCACCGCCTCGACGGCATGGCGATGGAACCCAAGCCCGTTCAGACTCCCCATCCGCCGCTTTGGTTCGGTGGCACCAGCTTCCAGAGCCATCGTCGCGTCGCGCGCTACGGAGCGGGATGGATCTCCCGCCCGATCCAGACCCCCGAGGAGATCGCTTCGTCGTGGTCGACTATCCGAGCGCTGGCCGAACAGGGAGGAAGGGATCCCGCCAGCATACGTTTCCAGACCACCATTCCTGTGGGTCCTCAGATCGCAACCGGCGAAATCCTCGACCGAGTCGAGATGATGAAGTCTCTCGGAGCGACGGACTTCAGCTTCCTGACCAGCGGCGCGGAGGCCATCGACTCGCTGGCCGACCATCTCGTCCATCCGCGGAGGGTGGCCACCGACGTCGTGCCTGATGTGGCCGGCTGAGCGTCCAATCAGGCCGCCCAGGTGCGCTCCTCGTACGCCATGTCCCAAAAGAGCAGCTCGAGTCTGCTCGATGTGCGGAATGTGTCCTCGATGCGATGCATGTCGGCGGCACTCAGCCCTTCGCAAAGGAGGTCGAGCTTCGCCTTGACGTCTTCCAGCACCTCCCAGTACTCGCGACCGGCGAAGAACTCGATCCACTCCCGGTAGACGGGATGGTCAGGCAGATGGGCGACTCGTTCCTTTCCTATCAGCCCGTAACTGACCGTGCACGGAGCCAGTGAGGCCAAGATGTCGGCTGCTCGGCCGCTGTACGCCACCGTCAATAGATGGCGGGTGTAAGCGAGGTTGGCCGGTGCCATATCCACCGGTTCGGACGCCGTCACATAAAGATCCCTCACGCGCGCAAGCAGCTCGCGGTTTTTGGGGATCTCGAAGTCGACGATGTTGGTGACTATCGCCGCAAAGTCGCGCATCGTGGCCTCGTCGTCCGCCTTGGCCACCCCGATGGCCATCGCCCGCGCTAACTCCTTGAGAAACATGATGTTCTGGCCGATATAGAAGGCGAACTTGCGTTCTGGCAGCGTTCCCCTCCCCATCTCGTCGACGAAGGGATGGTCGTGAAGCCGCTCCCAGATGGGCGCGCACTCTTCCTGGAGTGTGTCGCATACCGACGTCATGAGTCCGCCTCCTCTCGCGTTCCGCCTGTATATCCGACCGGGCCCGTCGAGGTGTTGTATCGGTAGGCAGCAGTGACGGGCTGTTCGACCCAAGGCTTGTAGAAGTCGACGACGTAGGGATCCACCTCGGCGCCGAGCTCCGCCCACCGCCTCCACGGGCCCTCGGGCATCTCGAACAGGCCACGCTCGGTCGCCTCCAGGTATGCGTCCCTAACGGCCTGCTCGTCCACGGTTGTGATGACCCCGTCGTCGATCAGGAGTTGGCCCGCCACCATAACGTCCACAAGGTCCGTGGCGTCGGTGCGGTCCAGGATCACGTCGAGTACCGGGCTGGCCTCCCAGCGCTTTGGCGGCCAGAAGACCCGGTCCTTTTTCACCACTAGGAGATCTGCATCTCTACCCGCCTCGAGGCTCCCAATTCGACCTTCTGCCCGGGCAGCTTGAGCTCCGTTACGCACCGCCGCCCTCAACAGCATTTCGGAGTCCAGTCTTCCGATCTCTAGCCCCAAGGGAACGCGCTGCAGGTAGGCCGCCAACCGGAGTTCCTGGAAGAAGTCGTCCTTGTCCGAGAACGAGATGGAATCCGTACCGAAGCACACCCGGCCGCCGGCACCGAGGATGTCCCGCACCCGGGCGATGCCTGTGCTCAGCCGCAGGTTGGAGCCTGGGTCGTTGACAGCTACGGCCCCCGTGTCGGCCAGCAGCTGGATGTCGCGGTCCGTGGCCCAGACGAAGTGGGACAGGGAGACGTCGGGACCAAGGACCCCGAGATCGGCGAGCCGCTCCATCGCGGTTTTCCCGTATCGCTCGATGTTGAACTGCATTTCCGAGCGCGTCTCGATCATGTGTGTCATGATCCCGGTCCCCTTGTCGGAGGCCACGCGCCGGCAACGCACGTAGAGTTCGTCGGATACGGCCGGCGTCCAATCCGGTGCCAGGAGAACCCGAATGCGGTCGTCTTCCTGGTCCCATCGATCCACGACGTCCTCGTAGGCAGAGAACACGTCGTCGACAGGATGGGCGTAGCCCATCGGGGATTCCCGGACTTCTTGAGCCAGCTGCTCAGGGAGGCGCGACAGGAAGTCTTCGGTGGGCTCGTGGACGTAGAGGTTCTGGTCTCGCAGCGTCATCCCCAGCGCCGTGCGAATCCCCAGGTCCTTGTATGCCTGGAGTGCCGCGTCCATCCCGAATGCCGGAAGACCGGGATTGCCGTAGAACGCGTCCACAGTGCAGGTGATGCCACCGCGGAGGGATTGCATCAGGGTGACGAGGATCGTGTGGTAGTAGTCGTCCTCGTCTATGGGGCGAAACAGGCCGTGGGCGTGGACGTTCATCCGCTCGAAGAGCAGCTCATACAACCCCGGGCCGCTGGCCGCTTCCGAGTGGTAGTGACCTGCCACGAAGCCCGGAAGGACAAAGTGATTGGACGACCCCAGGACACGGTCGAACGGGCCCTTTCCCTCCAACTCCGTCCTCGGCCCGACTTCGACCACTGACCTCCCTTCCACGATGAGGGCGCCGTTGCGGAGATAGGGCTCAGCGCCGAGGTGGACCACGGGGTCGCCCAGGATCAGGTATCTCGGCATCCTGTCAGCCTCCTTGGTGCTCGCCAGGCATGTGATCGTCGAGCCGGTAGATGCGGCGGGTGTTCTCGCCGAGGATGAGGTCGATCTCGTAGGGTGTGATCCGATAACCGAGCTGTTTTGCCCATTCCGGCAGCATCCGGAACTGATCTACCCACTCCTTGAGGGTCAACGACACCTCGATCCCAGCCATGTCGGAACCGAACAGGATGCGGTCGACCCCGATCCGATCCCGCATCCACACCACCTTGCGCACCAACTCATCCGGGGAGATCCAGTGCTGCCACAAACTCAAATCCAAGAACACGTTCGTCTTGTAGATCGCCACCGCCAACGCCTCATGCCCCCACGTCTCCAACCGGGCCGAATGCCCCATCACAAAACGCAGCTCCGGGAAATCCGCCGCCGCCGAATCCACATACATCGGATGCCCGAACTTGGACTTGTGCCGCCCGGCGGAATGTCCCTGATGCAACAACACCGGCAGATCCCGCTCCGCCAGGAGCCGATACAAGGGATACACCACCTCGGCGTCATCGGGATAGAACCCGTTGGTCGGATACAGCTTCAACCCGATCGCCCCCCACTCATCTACTGCTCGCCGCAGGATCTCCCACGCATCCGGCCGCCGCGGATCCACCCCACAGAACGTGAACAACCGGCCCCGATGCCTATCCGCCGCCTCAGCGCACAGCCGATTCTTCTCCGCGATCGGGATCACCCCCTCTTCCCCCAGCCCCAAACCGTGATCCATCGGCATCATCACCGACACATCCACCCCTGCCTCATCCATCCGGGCCACCGCCCCATCCCCCAACGGATCCGACGAGGCCTTCCACGCCCGCTCGAAGTACTGGGGCTCTGACTGCGGCGGGTCGAACCACCGTACTTGCTTGGCCCAGCTGTCCCCCATCCCGTGGGTGACGTTCACCGGGTTCCAGCCCTCATCGATTATGTGCATGTGGCAGTCGACCACGAACGGCATGCCGTCCTCGCAAAGGATATGAGGCAGATACGATATGCGAGATATACTCTTCTGTTTCTAGCACAACGCTGCGCTGCGTGACGGGAGGGAGCCCCATGGGATCGCTCTGGAACCCATTCTCGGTGATGGCGGACGTGGACCTCAACCGCCTGGTGCTCGCGCGAGGAGAGGGCGTCCACGTCTTCGACGAGCAGGGCCGGCGATACCTCGACGCCTCCGCGGCGCTCTGGTTCTGCCACATCGGCTACGGGCGCTCCGAGATGTCCACGGCGATCGCCCAACAGGCATCACGCCTCCACACCTTCCACCTGTTCGGTGCCTACGCCAACCTCCCGGCCCTGGCCATCGCCGAGCGGCTGGCAA
This sequence comes from uncultured Acidimicrobiaceae bacterium, assembly GCA_964485005.1. Classification (GTDB taxonomy): domain Bacteria; phylum Actinomycetota; class Acidimicrobiia; order Spongiisociales; family ZC4RG35; genus JAHWLC01. Next base: position 9,851 of record CAZAHX010000030.1, read on the forward strand.
CGATGGCCCCGATCCCTGGAGGTAAGGTCTTCCTGACGAGCGGGGGATCCGATGCCGTGGACTCGGCCGCCAAGTTGATCCTCCGCTACTTCCAGCTGATCGGGCAACCGGATCGGCAGGTTCTGCTCTCCCGCACCGGCTCATATCACGGTATGCACGGCCTGGGAACCAGCCTCGCCGGCATAGAGGCCAACCGCGTCGGGTATGGGGAGTCGATCGCATCCCGCGAGCACGTCTGGTGGGACTCGATCTCAGCCCTGGAGAAGAAGATCGACGAGATCGGACCCCGCCGGCTGGCCGGGTTCTTCTGCGAGCCGGTCCTGGGCGCCGGCGGAGTGCGATTCGCTCCACCTGGCTACCTGAAGCAGGCCACCCGTGTGGTTCACGAAGCAGGTGGACTCTTCATCGCGAATGAGGTGATAACCGGCTTCGGACGTATGGGAGCCTGGTTCGGCAGCACGCGCGTGGGCATCGAGCCGGACCTGATCACCTTCGCCAAAGGGATCACATCCGGGTATGTGCCCTTCGGTGGCGTCATCGCCTCGTCCATGGTCGCCGAGCCCTTCTGGAGCGGCGAGCTCGGCGAGATGTGGCGACACGGCTACACCTACTCCGGCCATGCGGTCGCAGCCGCGGCGGCCCTGGCGAACTTGGACATCATCGAGCGAGAGGATCTGTTGGGGGCCAGCCGCAGGTTGGAGGGCGACATCCATGAGATCTTCGGCGACGTCGCGGACGAACGGCTGATATCCGAGGTCCGGCTGGGACCCGGTGCGATGGCCGGGCTCCAGTTGTCGGAAGACGCCCTCTCCGCCGAGCCTGGCCTCGCCTCCCGGTTGACCCGAGATACGCAGCGCGCAGGCGTGATCCTCAGGGTGCTCCACGATGGAACCATCCAGGTGTCACCCCCTCTCGTGGCCACCCGAGGCGACCTTGAGGAGATCGCCGATGTGATCTCCGACTGCCTGGCGGGCAGTTGACCACCTCAGGTTCCATCCGGTCCGGCTTCCTGTCGTGCGAAAACCGTCCAGAAATTTGCTTTCTGCTAGGTGTTTCACCTCTTCGGTGAGTGTGGACGTTGCGTACCGCTCGGCGATGAAACGCGTCCTGAGCGCGTCCTGTTCGTCCTTACGTCGATTATCCCCGGACGACTTCACGCGAGGTGTTGTGCCCGCGGGCTCGATGGTCGCGCCAGGTCCCGCTACCAAGGTATCGATCGGCTCGCTGAGACTGCTGAGCATGCGATCCGCAACGGATTTGCACTGGGTACGTTCAACGAGGACGCCAGCGGCCACACCTGGTCATTCGCCGGCAGTCCCGACGGTGACTATTACGACGAGGGCTCTTTCACGTGGGGGGCGGAAGGCGAGGAGCTTTTTCATCTTTCAGCTGCCGGCCTCGTCGTCACCTTCAACGGACCCAACGTTGGTCTGATGCAAGCTTCGCCGGAAGCCGACGATCACGTCTGGAACCGATGCCAGATCGAAGACGATGGACGGATAGACGAGTAAATCTCACAGCCAATCCGGCCCGAAGGGGCCCGGGCACAGCAGGTCGGAAGCGGCCGACTGCCAGACCTCTCTCAACCTGAATCTGCCTGGAGCTGGCTCATCTGTTGACATACCGCCTTATCTCGTGGTTGAATTGACCTAGTGTCCTACAGTAGGACGAAGGGTGGCGAGGTACTGAGGCGAAGAGGAAGCACTCAGGAGGCATCCTTTGGCCTTGACGAAGGGATCGGACATGCCAGCACCAAACCGTGACAGGATCTCGATCTCGGGAACCGGGATGAGTCGAAGGGCGTTCATCAGAACCACGTCTGGAGGGGTCATTGGATTCGCCTTGCTCGGCGCTGCCTGCGGAGATGAGGGGACGGGCGCCACTCCAACGACCGCCGGCGCGGCAAGCGCGACGACGGGGGGACCGACCACCACGGCAGCTCCCACAACGACCGCCATGGCGGAGGCCCAATCCCTCGATTTTCAGATCAGGTGGCTGAAGGAGGTCTCCTTCGGCGGCTGGTACGCCGGCATCGAGAACGGCTATTTCGCCGAGGAGGGCATAGATCTCAACATTGTCGCCGGCGGCCCCAACCTCGACGTTCAACAGATCGTCGCCGGCGGCGGCGTGCCCGTCGGAGAAGGAATCACCGACCGGATCATCAGAGGCCGGGCAGAGCAGGACATCCCATTCGTGGTCATCGGTGCTCTCTATCAGCGGGTCCCGGCGGTGCTCATGTCCTTCGCCGAGAAGGGTATATCGGAGCCAGCGGATCTGGTCGGCGCGAGGATCGCCACCACCGCGGAAGGGCGCCCCTTAATCGAGGCGCTGCTTGCTCATGTCGACCTGCCGGCCACCGAGTGGACGTTCGTGCCTTCGGGGTTCGACCCCTCACCCATAGTCCAGGACGAAGCCGACGTCTTTCACGGATTCCGAACCGGACAGGGGGCAACCCTCGAGCTCCAGGGCTTCGACATGAACTACATCACCTACGATCAGTTCGACTATCAGATGTACGACGCACCGATCTTCGTCCTTGAAAACGTCCTCGAGGAGCAGGAGGATCTGCTGGTCCGCTTCATGCGGGCGACGATCAAAGGTTGGGAGTGGGCAACCGAGAACCCCGACGAGATCGCTGCGCTCACTGTGGACAAGTACGGCCATGACCAACTCACGCTCGAGCAGCAGACGACCGAGTCGAACGCCCAGGTCTCGGACATCGTTACGGACGAGACCATCGAGAACGGCTTATTCTACATGAGGGAAGAGCGCTGGCAGAACACCATCGATTTCCTCGTGGACTCGGGTTCGTTGTCGAGTGGGATACAGGCATCCGAGATCATGACGACCGCCATCCAGGAGCAGGCGATGGGCGGCCAGAGTAGGTTGTTGACCGGATCCCAGCACCTCGTGACCAGCTGATGAGACGACGATGACCGTCGATCCGCAGGAGGAACCCGCGCCCTCCGGTCTCCCCGTGATCGAGATGACGGGTGTCGAGAAGACTTTCGAACTGGACGATGGCATGCTTACCGCCGTCCAAGACATCGATTTCGCGGTGAGGGAGGGTGAGTTCGTGGTCGTCATCGGTCCGTCGGGGTGCGGGAAGTCGACGATCCTCAAGTTGATTGCCGACATCTACAAGCCGACCAGGGGCGAAGTGACGATCGGCGGAAGAAGCCCGACCGAAGCTCGGCTGGATCGGATTCTGGGGGTCGTTTTCCAGGATCCCACCCTCTTCCCCTGGCGGGATGTCCTGGGGAATGTGCTCCTTCCGCTGAACATCGCCGGCCGCCTGAACGAGGAGACGCGGAACGACGCCCTCGACGCCCTGAAGCTCGTCGGTCTGGACGGGTTCGCAGGTGCCCGACCGGATCAGCTCTCGGGGGGGATGAAACAGAGGGTGGCCATCGCCCGGGCTCTGGTGCTCCAGCCCACCCTCCTCCTGCTGGACGAGCCGTTCGGGGCCCTGGACGAGATCACACGGCAACGAATGAATCAGGAGCTGCTCCGGATCTGGGGCGAGGCTGGCACGACCGCCCTCCTCATCACCCA
>CAZAHX010000031.1:0-3130 GCA_964485005.1 uncultured Acidimicrobiaceae bacterium
CGTCATCGGGTTGAAAGAGGTGACGATGTCGGCGGGCCGAGCGCGCTCCGCAGTCTCGAGGGCGAGACGATGATCCGGCTCGAAACCGATTTGATGGGGGAGATTCTTCACTTCCAGATGAATGGGGGTGTCGGGCAGGGCGGCGAACACCTCGTCGAGCAGGGCAGGCCGGTGACCGTCGCCCAGGTCGATCTCGGCGAAGACCGCCCACGGAGTTTCGGAGACGATCAGATCACCGATCAGCGGATCGTGAGCGAGGACCAGCTTCCCGTCGCCCGACCGCCGGACATCGACCTCGACCGCGTCGGCGGTAGCGGATACGGCGAAAAGCCCGGCGAGAGTGTTGTCCGGAAAGCGCGCCGGCCAGCCCCGATGCCCGACGATCTGGACCTTCGTCACGACCCAAAAACCTGTTTACAGACCATGGTTTGCTGGGTACAGTCCGGTCGGAATCCCCCCAAGGACTCGTTAGCCGCGCTAACGTGAAGGTCCTTGTGAAATAGATCACAAATGAAGGACGCCATGGTTACCACAACCATCACAACAGACTGGCGAGATCTCGCCGCATGCCGGGACTCGTCGCCGTCTCTCTTCTTCCCCGTGGGCACCACCGGCCCTGCCGTCGAGCAGATCGAGGCCGCGGTGGCCATCTGCAACACCTGCTCGGTCCGTGAGGAGTGCCTCCAGTACGCCCTCGAGACCAATCAGGAATCCGGGGTGTGGGGTGGCTACCCCGAGGAAGACCGGAGAAGGCTGCGGAAGCGCTGGCTCGCCGAGCGGCGCCGCCGCTCCGCCTGAGCTAGACCGCGGGGGCAAACCCGACCGTCGTCGAGGCGTCGGGGTTCTCCATCTCGATGAAAGCAACGTTGCGGGCGGGTACGCCCACCGTCCTCCCCTTCGAGTCGGTGAACCAGCCCAACCCCCCGTCGGCCACGGCGCGCTCGATCTCCTTGCGAAATTCCTCGGCGTCGTCGACTTCCAGCTCGATGAGCTTGTCGGTATTCGAGATTCCGATGCGAACTCTCATGCCAGCATCGTAACCCCCTTCCCGACGGCTCCCTCCTGACATACCTTGAGTCCATGGTCGGTCTCGTCGCCCGGGTAACGGTTGTCGTCTTCCTCTTGGCGGCGGCACTCGCCGCCTCCGCCACCCCTCGGGCGACCGCGGTTCGCCTCCCGGTCACCGTGATCCCGTCGCCCCGGTCATCGGTCATCGTCGAGCCCGGGGATCATCTATGGAAGATCTCGGCGGCTCATCTCAGCGAGCAGCTGCATCGTGAGGCCGAGGATCCCGAGATATGGCCCTACTGGCGGGAGGTCATCGCGGCCAACCTGGCCGGCCTGCGTTCCGGTGATCCCGATCTGATCTTCCCCGGTGAGGTGATCGCCCTCCCCGGGAGCTAACGGACGGCAGTGAACTTGTAAACCTGGCCCCCATGGGTCACCACATAGAGCTCGCCGTGTCCGTCGAGGCCGAAGCTGTTGATCTGCCCGACCTCACCGCCGAGCCGCTGGGTCCAATCCTGGTGCTCGGTCATCTCGCCGTCGACGAACTTGAACCCCCAGATCCACTCCCCTACCCAGTCGGAGTAAAAGTAGGTCCCAGCGATCTCGGGGATCTCGCTCCCCCGGTACACGTAGCCACCCGTTATCGAGAGCCCTGGTGGGTGCGGCTCCGCTTCGGTCCACTGATCGTTGTGGAGGTAGGTCAGCACCGGCTCGGTGTATTCGGCCGGGTTGCAGTCCTGTTGGTGGAAGCAGCGGGTCCCTTCCACGTCCGACCATCCGAAGTTGTAACCGCCCTCCGCCAGAGGGACCACGTTGATCTCCTCCTGATGGGCATGGCCGACGTCGGCGATGTAGACCAGCCCGTCGGCGATGTCGAAACGCCACGGGTTGCGGAGCCCGTAGGCCCAGACCTCGGGAGCGCCGCCGCCGTCAACGAAGGGGTTGTCGGGCGGGATCCCGTAGGGATCGCCGCCATCCACGTCGATACGGGTGATCGTCCCGAACAGCGTGTTGGGATCCTGGCCCTGGTTCCGGGAGTCGGCGCCGTCGCCGATCGAGACCCACAGGTAACCGTCCGGCCCGAAGAAGAGATTGCCGGCATAGTGCCTGATGTCGGTGGCCTCGGGGGGCTGCTCCCGCTCGATGAGGACCCGCTCGCTGTCGGGGTTGGCCCGATTGGGATCGGTCGAGGTCACCTGAAACTCGGAGAGTTGCCGGCGCCCTCCCTTGTCGGTGTAGTACACGAAGAATCGTCCGTTGTCGGCGTAGTCGGGGTGGAAGGCGAGGCCGAGCAGGCCCTGCTCGATGCCCCCGGCGAGCACACGATCCGTGATATCGAGGAAGGCGGGGTCGAGCATCTGGCGGCTCTCGTCGAGTATCCGGATCACACCCACTCGCTGCACCACGAACAGCCGGTCGTCGCCGGCGGGGGCGGTGAGTGCGAGGGGCTGGCGGAACCCGTCGAACACGAGCTCGAGCGTGACGGCTTGCAGCGGGGGCAAGTCGGGGACGGTTTCACCAGGAGCGCTGGTGGCCGTGGTCTCACCAGGTGTGGTGGCGGCAGTGTCTTCCGGCGCACTCGTCGTGGTGGTGGTGCTGTCGCCGCCCGCGACGGGTGTCGTGTCTCCGGGACCGGGCTCATCGGGGCCCGCGGCACGAACGAGGACAAAGCCGACTGAAAAGATTGCGACGAGGAGGATGACCAGGAGACGCAAGCGGGCCACGGTGGGGTTCACGGGCTCTCGATGGCGGGCGGTCACGACGAGGCGAGTGTAGGAATCGGGAAAAGGGCGGTCAGGCGTTGTCCCCGAGGAAGATCTCCGAGACCGACGACTCCATGAAGATTGCCTGGAGAGTCTCGGCGAGGATCGGGGCGATAGAGAGGACCTGCACGTTGTCCAGGGCCTGGACGTCGGGATCGACTGGCAGGGTGTTGGTGACGATCACCTCGTCGATCGCCGCGTTCTTGATCCGGTCGAGCGCAGGGTCGGAGAAGATCCCGTGGGTGGCTGCGATTCGCACCGAGAGCGCCCCGTACTCGCGGACCATGGCCGCGGCGTTGCAGGCGGTGCCCGCGGTGTCGATCATGTCGTCGACGATGACGACGTGGCGCCCCTCCACC
>CAZAHX010000031.1:3230-13341 GCA_964485005.1 uncultured Acidimicrobiaceae bacterium
TCGGCCATCAGCCGTGAGCTGATCGGCTCCCGGGGCAGGATCTTCTTGTCCTGTCGGGAGTACCCGAAGTAGGGGATCACCGCGGTCACGCTGCGGGCCGATGCCCGGCGAAGGGCGTCGATGGTGACCAGCTGCTCCATGATGTGGTCGTTGATCGGATCGCAGTGGCTCTGCAGCACGAAGCAGTCGGCGCCGCGCACGCTCTCGGTGGGGCGCACGTAGATCTCCCCGTTGGCGAACTTGGACTGCTCGAGCGGGCCCAGCTGGATCCCGAGGACCTCGGCGACCTCGTCCGCCAAGGCGGGATTGGCGCTACCGCTGAACAGCATCATTCGGTTGCGAGAGACGATGTCCACTCAGTCCTCAGCTCTCTTCGCCGCCTTGCGGGCCTCGCGTCTCTGAGAGTAGCCGGGTATCTCCTTCTGCTCAGATCGCTCGATGGCGAGCGCGTCATCGGCCACGTCATTGGTGATCACCGATCCCGCGCCGGTGCTGGCCCGGTCCCCGATTCGGACCGGCGCCACCAGCATGGTGTCCGAGCCGATGAAGGCATCCTCCCCTATCTCGGTGCGCGACTTCTCCACACCGTCGTAGTTCACGGTGACCACCCCGGCTCCGATGTTGGAGCGCGCTCCCACATCGGCATCGCCCAGATAGGCGAGATGGTTGGCCTTGGCGCCCTCTCCCATCACGGTGTTCTTCGCCTCCACGAAGGTGCCGATCTTGGAGCCTTTTTCGAGAACGGCTCCGGGGCGCAGCGATGCGTAGGGCCCAACCTCACAGTCGTCCCCGACCTGGGCTCCGCGCAGAACCGAATACCAGATCGTCGACCCGGCCCCGATCGCGGAGTCGACGGCGAACACCTCGGGCCCGACCCTTGCCCCCGCCGCGACGGTCGTGGACCCCTCGAGATGGACCCCTGGGTAGATCCTGGCCCCCGGCTCGACCGTCACCGTCTCGTCGATGTAGGTGCGCTCGGGATCGAGCATCCACACCCCCGATTCCATCAGCGACTGGTTGATGCGACGGCGCAGCTCGCGCCCCGCCCCGGCGAGTTGGTCTTGAGAGTTGATGCCCGACACCTCCTCGGCGCTGGCCTTCACCGCCTCCAGTCTGTCACCTTTCGACGCGAGAATCCCGACAACATCGGTGAGGTAATACTCGCCCTGGGAGTTTTCGGCGTCGACCTTCCCCAGAGATTCGAGAAGAGCCCCAGCCCGTATGGCGTAGATGCCCGCGTTGACCTCGGTGATCTCGAGCTGCTCAGGTGTGCAGTCCCCGTCTTCCACCACCTCGGCGACCCGACCGTCGCCGTCGCGGATGACCCGGCCATATCCCGTGGGGTCATCGAGATCTGCGGTGACCAGGCGGGCGGTCTCTTCCGGTTCGAGGGAGGCCAGTGAGCGGAGCGTCGCCGGGGTGAGGAGGGGGACGTCCCCGTAGAGCACGACCACCACGTCTTCGGGATCGATCCGATCGAGGGCCTCGACACCGATGCCGGTGGCGTGGGCGGTCCCCAGTTGCTCTTCTTGATGAGCAACCCGGACCCCCTCGGGAAGCAGGGGGCGGACCCGGTCCTCGCCCTGGCCCACGACGACAACAGTGCTGTCTGCGTCGAGCGAGCCGGCCGCGCCAAGCACCCAGCCCAGCAAGGACACTCCGGCAAGGGGATGAGCCACCTTGGGGAGATCCGATTTCATCCGCTTGCCCTCACCGGCGGCGAGGACGATGACATGTGTGGCCAAGCGCCGTCTTCCTGGTTGCTCGCGCTGGGGGGGCAGGACTCGAACCCGCACCGGCAGGACCAAAACCTGCTGTGCTACCTGTTACACCACCCCCCAAATTGCAACAGAAATGCTAACCGGCAGGACCGCAATAACCGACGGTGCTCCCCCGCACACCACACCTCGAATTGCAACAGAAATGCTAACCGGCAGGACCGCAGTAACCATCGGTGCTCCCCCATACACCACCCCCAAACACGCTACAGGTTACAAGCGTGAGTAAATGACGTCGCTGAGCGACGTCATTTACTCACGCTCGATCTCCGCTACCCCCCGCGGTCTGGGGGCGGCCCCCTTGGTCTCCAGGGCGAGATGGGTGGCGGCGGCGGCGGCATCGGATGCCTCCTCGATGGTGCCGAAGTAGCCGAAGCAGCCTGCGCCCGATCCGGTCATGGAGACGGGAACGCCCCATATGGTGCGCAGATCGGCCATGAAGTCGCCGAGCAGAGGCTCGAGGTCGACGGCGGCGGGGAGGAGGTCGTTGCGCAGCGGCAGGCCCTCCCGGAGTGCCGGCGGCAGGGCCGGATCGGGCAGTGGCTCGCCCTCAGGGCCCTCCAACTGGTCCCAACGCCGGTAGACCTCCGCGGTGGAGAGCCCGAACTCGGGCACCGCAACGGCGAAGGCGGTTCTCTCGAGGCTGGTGACTCTCTCGACTTGCTCACCGATCCCGGTGACCTCGAGCGTCCCTCCTTGCAGGAACAGGGGCACATCAGCCCCCAGGGTCTCAGCGGTCTCGAATACGAGGGTTTCGTCAAGGCCCACCAGATCGGCGAGGGCGCGCAGGACCGCGGCGGCGTCCGAGCTGCCGCCACCCATGCCGGCCGCGAGCGGGATGCGTTTCTCGAGATCCAGCGCCAGCGGTGGCAGCGGGGTCAAGGCGCGCACCAGCTCGACGGTCTCGAGGACGAGGTTGTCCTCGGGGCTCACCTCGAGCCCGGTGACCTCGAGAACGTCCTCCTCGGCGCCCTCGTCGAGGGTGACCAGGTCGCACCACTCGATGGTCTGCACCAGGGAGCGCACCGGGTGGTAGCCATCGGGTCTCGGAGGCAAGACGAGAAGCGCCAGATTGAGCTTGGCCGGTGCCTCATATCTTCTCATTCGGCCAACCCGGCCAGCCTCAGATAACCCTCCGGGGACACATCCTCCGCTCGTGACCTGGGATCGATCCCCGCCCGCTTCAGGGTCTCGGCGGCGTCTGGGTACAACCCTGCCAGCGAGCGGCGCAGCATCTTCCGTCTCTGCCCGAAACCGGCCCGGGCGATATCGATGGCGCGGGCGGCATGAGCCGGGGCCGATTTTCGATCCATCGTCACCACCGCCGACTCCACCCGCGGAGGGGGCACGAACACCTGGGGCGGCACCCGGAACACAATGCGGGCGTCGGTGTGGATCGCGGTCACCACAGAGGGGACGCCGTAGGCTCGCGACCCCGGTGTCGCCACCAAACGCTCAGCCACCTCGCGCTGCACCATCACCACGAACCGGCTCACTGCCGGAACCTTTCGCATCAGCTCCAGCACCACCGGAGTCCCCACGTTGTAGGGCAGATTCGCAACCAGTGACCAGCCCTCGCCCTCGAGGGCCGCGGCGAAGTCGGTCTTGGTGACATCCTCGACACGAATGTCGACGTCGAGGCCGGCGGTGACCTCCTCGAGGGCACCGGCAAGCCCGGGATCGATCTCGTAAGCGACCACCTTTGCCCCGGTCTCGGCGAGGGCCCGGGTCAGGGTGCCGGTGCCGGCCCCGATCTCGACCACTCTCGCCCCCGGGCCGACCCCTGCCAGGGCCACGATCTTGCGAGTGATATTGGCGTCGGCCAGGAAGTGCTGGCCAAGGCGCCGGATGGGCGACAGCCCGTGACGTCGGAGCAGATCTTCGATCTCCGAGCGGGTCTGAGCGCTCATCTCCCGAACACCCGGGCCGCGTTGGCGGATGTCGTCTCGGCAACCTCGGTGGCCGTCAGATCCCATACCCGGGCGAGCGCCTCGCCGACCAGAGCCACCCATGCGGGCTCGTTGCGCTCCCCGCGATGCGGCGGGGGAGCAAGGTAGGGGGTGTCGGTCTCCACCAGCGCCCTTTCGGGCGGCACCAGCTCGGCTCCGAGCCTGATCGGCTCCCCGGTCTCGAAGGCGAGAGGGCCGGCGAAGGAGAAGGTCACTCCAAGCGGGAGGAACCGACGAGTCCAGCGTCTGCCCCCGGTCCAGCAGTGGAGGATGGTGTTGGGCCCGGCCCCGGTGTCCTCAAGGATGTCGTGCACCCGCCCGAAAGCGTCGCGACAATGGACGATTATCGGCTTGTCGAGATCGAGGGCCAGCTCGATCTGATCCCGGAAGACAGCCTCCTGGACCGCCCGGGGGGAGAGATCCCGGTAGAAGTCGAGCCCGGTCTCCCCGATGGCCCCGGCTTCGGCGGCGAGGTCCTCGATGGCTGACCTCTGGTCCGCCCAGCGGCTCGCCTCGTGGGGATGGAGGCCCGCAGTGGCCACCACCCGTCCGGGCATGGTGCGAGCCAATTCCAGCGATGCAGCTGAGCTGGGGGCGTCCACTCCCGGGGCCACAACCCAATCCACATCAGGGGCCCGCTCCAGCAGGTGAAGCGGGTCGCGGTCGTCGAGCTGCAAATGACAATGGGAGTCCACCCAGGCCATGCCGGAAACGGTACCGGGTGGCTGCACTGCTCCCGCCACCCCTCACCAACGGATCGGCGAAGGGTAGGCTCGGCAGACGTCATGGATTCAGGGATCGCCAGAAAGATCGACGACCTCGGACGCATCGTCATCCCCGCCGAGACCCGCCGCATGTTCAACATCCGGGAGGGCGACCACCTCTACATCACGGTGGCCGACGGCAACATCGTCCTCCGCAAGATGACAGACACATGCACCTTCTGCGGGTCCGAGAGGAACGTGATCCAGTTCCGGGGCAAGGGGATCTGCGCCCCCTGCCGGGGTCAGCTCGGGTCCTGATCCCCGATCAGCGCCTGGTAGATGACACGACGGGAGACCCCGCCCGAGCGGGCAGCGACCCGGGCCGCCTCTGATCGAGACATGCCCGCGGCAACCATCCGGCGCGCCTCTTCGATGACATCGGTGTCGGAGACGGCGGCCGGAGGAGCCGGGGCGAGAACCATCGTGAGCTCACCTTTGACCTCGTCGCCGAATCGATCGAGTCCGTCCCCCAGAGAGCCCGACCACACCTCCTCGTGGAGCTTGGTCAGCTCCCTGGCGATCGTCACCCGTCTCTCCGCTCCGCACACCCGGGCGAGATCGGCGAGATCCTGAGCGAAGCGGTGGGGGGTGACGAACAGCACCACCGGACGCTCCTCACTGCTCAGTGCCTCCAGCCTCCTCTCGCGCTCCCCACCGCGACGCGAGAGGAAGCCCTCGAAGACGAACCGATCGCCGCCCAGCCCGCTGAGGGCGATGGCGGCGGTGACAGCCGAGGGCCCCGGAACCACCCTGACCGTCAGACCACGCTCGAGGGCCATCGACACCGCAGTGGCCCCCGGGTCGGACACGCCGGGGGTGCCCGCATCGGAGACGAGGGCCACCGAGCGACCAGCCTCCAGCTCGCCGACCAGGCGCTCGGAGCGCTCCATCTCGTTCCCCGAGAACAGGGACACCACTGGTTTCCCTATGCCGAGATGGGACAAGAGCTTGACGGTGCGTCTGGTGTCCTCGGCGTAAACCACGTCAACCGAGGCGAGAGTCTCGGCCAGCCGCTGCGAGATGTCGCCCAAGTTCCCGATCGGGGTCGCGCAGACGAAGAGGACTCCCTCACTCATCAATGATCACCAGGGTCGAGCCGACTCGGGGCGGGGTTTGCCAGGCAGGGAGCTCGAGGACGAACCTCGCCGTCGGGAAGAAGAGGACGCGCCCTGGCAGCAGCCATCGCACCGCCGAGACGCGCATCCCGGTCGTGATGGCCACTGCGCGAACCGGGGCGCGCATGCCAAAGCCATGGACCGAACGAGTCTCCAGCAGGAGCCCAGATCCAGGCAGGGGCTTGATGCCTCGCCACCTCTCCCGGAAGGAGCGGGCGTGACGGATTCCGCGGGCTGCCCAGCCATCGGCGACCAGAGAGATCGAGTCCACCCGGGCGACGGTAGAGGAGGTCCTACGGCTGGGGAAGGGGGGCGAAGCCGAGAGCTTGAGTGATCTGCTCACCGGCGTCGACCTCGTCGGTGAGGACGAAATAGAGGTTGGCGTCCCTCACCGCCACCAGGGCGTAGTCGTCCTCGGCGATGGCCGCCTCTCGATAGGAGAGGAGGGCCGTCTCCAGCTCCTCGAGATCTTGCTCGGTGTCACCCCGGTACACGATGAGCAGGGCCGCGTTCTCCCCGTCGAACCACTGGTGATATGAGTCGCCCCCCCAGCCGTCGGCAGCGGGTGCACCGGTCGACTCCCCGAGCACTTGGTCCAACATCACGCGGAAGCCCTGCTCTCCCCAGACCGAGGTCCTCTCCAGCTCGTAGTCCGGGAGCTCTATGGGGGGTATCTCCACCTCGAGGGGCAGATCACGCCCAAAGTCGTCGGGAGTGATCACCTGCTCGGAAGAACCAGGGAGGTCGGGCAGGATGGAGTACGCCTCGTTGACCTTCGCCCAGCCATCCGACCGGTGAAGGTCCTGGACGAACCCCAAGCCGGCGTCGTAAGGGAAGAGCAGCGAGTCCTGGATGAACTGGGGGACAGACTGCAGAGCAGTGGCGTCGGCCTCCAGGGACTCGGCGACGAACTCCCCCAACTCTCGCTGGGAGAGGCCCTGAAGCCAGATGATCTCAGCCAGCGTTGCGTCTCCTTCGATGAGCGCCTGGTATGCCGCGGCCTGATCGAGACGATCGTCCTCGATCATCGCGTCGAACTTCTCGTCGAACCGGAAGTGCTGGTCGGTAAGGGCATGAACCAATTCGTGGACCAGGGTCCCTCGCTGCAACACCGACAACCCCTCGGCATGGGCAGGCACCACGATCTCACCGGTGTCTCCGTCGTAGAAGCCCGCCACCTGCTCGCCATAGAGATCGAGGAGCATGGTGAGCAGGTCTGCGTCTGGGTCGAGCAACCCGAGCAGTTTGTACAAAGCCTCGTCCGCGGGGAAGTCCTCGATGTCCTCCTCTATCGCCTCGCGGACCCGCGCCTCCAGCTCGTCATCGCTGACCACCGTGATCGTGGGTGGAGAGAGGAAGGGGAGCTCGCGGACCTCTTCCGCCTCCACGATGAGCTGCTCGAGCTGCTCGCGGACCTCCGGGGAGAGGCCTTCCAACCCGGACAGATCGGGAGGGGTTGGCTGGGGGCCCGGTGCCGTGGTCGTCGTGGAAGGAGGCGTCTCCGTGGTGGTGGTACTGGACGCCGTGGTCGGCTCGGGGGCAGTGGTCCCGGCCGAGCCACCGGTGCATGCGGACAGGGCGAGGACGAGCACCAGGAAGAATGCGGTACGGCGGGGCATCAAGAGGAGACTATCGGCGGCAGCCGCCTAGATCTGACGCATCCTCTTCGGCCTGGGACGGCCACTAGTGCTGTGGCCACTAACCTCCGGCCTCCACATGAGTCCCACCGCCAGAGTGATCACGCTGATCCCGGCTCTCCTCGCCGCGGCCTGACATGCCTCTCGGCCTAGTCGAGCTGGGGGGCACCAACGCCCTGGTCGCCTCCGGGACTCACCCTGACGACCTGACCGATCCCATCCAGATCGATACCACCGACCCCGAGACCACCCTCGAGGCGATCATCTCCGCCCTGACCGAGATATCGCCCTCCGCGGTGGGCTTCGCCAGCTTCGGACCGCTCGAGCTGCGACGAGACCATCCCGGGCACGGGACCATCACCAACACCCCCAAGCCGGGCTGGCAGGGGGTGCCCATCCTGAGCAGGATGCAGGAATCCCTCCAAGTGCCGGTACGCCTGGAAACCGACGTCAACGCAGCCGCCCTCGGTGAGGGGAGCTGGGGAGCCGCCACCGGGTTGAGTGACTTCGTATACGTGACGGTGGGCACCGGGATCGGTGGGGGGGCGGTCAGCGGAGGTGAGTTGGTCGGTGGTGCTGGGCACCCGGAGATGGGTCATGTCGTGGTGAGACGAGCCGCAGGGGACGACTATCCGGGACGATGCCCATATCACCAGGACTGCCTCGAGGGGCTGGCCTCGGGGCCGGCGCTCGTCGACCGCTTCGGGCCGTGGGGCGATTGGGGGCCCGAGGCCCTGCAGCTGGCGGTGGGTTATCTGGCCCAGGGTCTCCGCGCCATGGTCTATCTCCTCGCTCCCCAGTTGGTGATAGTCGGCGGGGGCGTCGCCCGCAGACCAGGATTCCACGACGCCCTGGGTGACGCCCTGATTGCCGAGTTGGCCGACTATCCCGGCCACGGCGATCAAGGGGAGGGTTTCGTGATCCCCCCGGGCCTGGGTGTGCGCTCCGCGCTGGCAGGCTGTCTCCTCGTGGCGCGCAGGGCGGGGTGATGGGTACTCCGCGACTCCACATACGCCCCGGCAACCCCGACTTCCTCGATCTGCCCTGGGAGAAGCCCGTCGATGAATGGGACGACCCCCGACTGGTGGAGATGCCCACCGGGATCCACCGGCATCCGGTGGTGTTCACTGCTTACGACGAGGGGGTATTCGCCATCAAGGAGCTGCCGGCCAACCTCGCCGAGAACGAGTTCGAGGTGCTCTCCAGATTGGAAGGGTTCACCACGCGCTCTGCCGAGCCGGCGGGTCTCGTGAAGAGGGTCTGGGTGGATCCCGACAGCGAGCAGGCGGCCGCGGTCATCACCAGATACGTGAGATACGCCTTCCCCTACAGGACCGTGATATCAGGGCCCGGTTTCGGGGGCAGGAGGACCCAGATGCTGGACGCCGTCGCTGGCCTCCTGGTGGAGCTTCATCTGGCGGGGTGCTACTGGGGAGACTGCTCACTGTCCAATGTCCTCTACCGGTATGACGCCGGCGCCATCGAGGCCATCATGATCGACGGGGAGACCTCGACCATCCATCCCGAACTCAGCAAGGGTCAGCGACGGGCCGACATCGAGATCATGATCGAGAACGTGGCCGGCGAGATGGCCGACATCGCCGCCATGGCCGGGCACAACATCGATATCGCCGACCTCGCCCTGGGTGAGGATATCGCGGGGCGCTATGAGGGGCTGTGGGCTGAGGTGACCCAGCCGCTGGTGGTCGGTCGGGACCAGTCGTATCAGATCCGCCAGCGGATCGATCGTCTTCACGAGCTCGGGTTCGCCACCCACGACCTCATCCTCGAGCCCACCGGGGAGGGCAATCTGGTGCGCATGCGGCTCAGTGTGGCGGGCCGCACCTTCCACTCTGACCGTCTCCGCTCCGAGACGGGTGTAGAGGCGTCGGAGAACCAGGCCCGGGTCCTGCTCGGCGATCTCAGCTATCACGAGTCGAAGATGGACGGAGGGGCCGGGACGCCGAGGGTGCTGGCGGCGATGTCCTGGCTCCAGGACTCGTTCGAGCCCCTCATCGAGCAGATCCTCGGGCTGGAGCCCAATACCGACCCGGTCCAGCGTTACTGCGACTTCCTGCACCACCGGCTCATGCTTGCGCAGGCACAACGTCGTGATGTGCCCAACGAGGAGGCGTTCTCGGATTGGCTCGAGGCCGGTCGGCCCGGAATCCCTCTTCCCGGCTGATCTCCGGCGTCAGACTGGCTGGGCCTCACTGCCCAGTGGATCAGACCGGCTGGTCCCGTCTCGCCAGCCACGCCCCGTACTCATCGGCGAAACCCACCATCAAGGGGGGCAGCACGGCCCCGGTGACAACCCCGGCCGGTGTCGCCACCAACAACAGCACGAACATGTAGACGATGGCGAATCCCACTCCGAGAAAACGCCGCCGTAGCTGGTTGGGGAACTCGGGCATGTTGAGGGTGAGGGCGAACCCGGCGCCGAAGCCGGCGGCGGCGCCGAGAACCGGCGCCAGCCACCCCAGCGACAGACCCAGCACCACCAGCAGGGCCATCGACCTCAGCACCAGCCGTGGCGTGTCGGGGTTTTTCGAGACAAAGCCAACCACGATGAACGCCAGCGGGGCTAGGGCGAGGGCGATGGCCAGCAGCCCGAGATCGATGGTCGGCCCCGACTCACCGGACCGCGGAACGAACGCCGAGGCGTAGGAGAAGTAGCTGAACATGACGACGATCAGCGTGATTGCCAGGGCCAGCCAGTTACGGCGGCGGATTTCCTCCCATTGCGCGAGGGCCGACAGGCCGCCTAGTGGTCTGTCGCTCAATTGGGACGCGCGTGTCTCCGAGCCATCGTTGTCATCTGGCAAGGAGAAGCGCGCAGTCGCAGCCGGGGAGCTGCGGCGAGCACTT
>CAZAHX010000032.1:0-6857 GCA_964485005.1 uncultured Acidimicrobiaceae bacterium
CGATGATCGGTGTCTTCGACTCCGGGATCGGGGGCCTCTCCGTGCTCAGGGAGATCAGGGCGCAGATGCCCTCGGCCGACCTCATCTATGTCGCAGACCAGGGACGCGCCCCCTACGGGACGCGCACCCTCGCCGAGGTGGAGAAGATATCTCTGGAGATCGGAGAGTGGCTCGTCGGGCAGGGGGCGAGCACGCTCGTCGTGGCTTGCAACACGGCGTCGGCTGCCGCCCTGGAGACGATGAGATCGCGCTTCGACGGCCTTCCGATAGTAGGGATGGAGCCGGCGGTGAAACCGGCCGCGGAGCGGACTCGCTCCGGTGTGATCGCCGTCTTCGCCACCGCGGCCACCTTCCAGGGGAGGTTGTTCGAGTCAGTGGTGAGCCGTCACGGCGAAGGGGTGCGGGTGGTGGCCCGCGCCTGCCCCCGGTGGGTGGAGCTGGTGGAGAGCGGTCTGATAGCCGGCGACGAGGTGGAGGAAGCCGTGGGCGTGCCTCTCGGGGAGGCACGGGGCGAGGGCGCCGACGTGGCGGTATTGGGCTGCACCCACTTCTCGTTCCTCGCTCCGTTGCTCCTCGATTTGGGAGGCGAGGAGCTCACCGTGATCGATCCGGCCCCGGCCGTCGGGGCGCAGACCGCAAGGGTGGCCAGGGAGCCCGATGGGGAGGGGACGCTCCGACTCGTCACGTCGGGTGATCCCGCCCGGCTGGAGTCGCTGGCCGCCGGCGTAGCGGGTATCAGCACTTCCCTGCCGGTCGTGGAATACCGACTATGAGCTTCGACGGAGATCCCCGCGTCGTCTGGTCCCATGGAGAGCGCACCATGCTCGGCTACGGGGGCCGGGAGCACGACCCGGGAGCCGGCCCCGAGCGATACCGGCGGGCCGCGGAGGCGCTTCGCTCCAGTGGCCACAGCCTCGCCTTCGCCTCTTTCACCTTCGACCCCGATGAGGAGGGCTCGGTGGTCCTCGTCCCCGAAAAGGTGGTCTCCATCACCGCCCGGGGGATCCCGGCGGGGCGGCCCGCATCCCCGGCTCTCACCGTTCTCTCCGACGGTGTGGCGTCGTGGCGGACCGGAATGGAGGCGGCCCTCGATGCGCTGGCGGACGGGAGTGTGGAGAAGGTGGTGCTGGCGAGGCAGGTGGATGTCGAGCTCGATTCGGAGCCCCACCTCCCCACCGTGGCGGAGCGGCTCCGGGTGGGGGGCCTCTCCTCGTACACCTTCCTCGTAGATGGGCTCGTGGGGTCCAGCCCCGAGCTGCTGGTGGCGCTCAGGGGGGGAAGGCTCTCCAGCCTGGCGCTGGCGGGGTCGGCGAGCGACCACCGCGGGCTCGAATCGCCCAAGATGCGCCGGGAGCACGCCCTCGCCGTCGAGTCGGTGAGGAGAGGGCTATCCGGCCATGTCCGCTCCTTCGACCCGGACTCCGAGGAGACACTGGTGTTCGGTGCCATCCATCATCTCGGGACCCGGCTCGGCGGGGAGGCGGCACCGGGCACGGCCGTAACCGATGTCCTGGCCGCACTCCATCCCACCGCCGGGGTGGCCGGGACCCCGACCGGGGCGGCCCTGGAGTTGATCCGGGAGATGGAGCCCGAGAGCAGAGACCGCTACGCGGGGCCGGTGGGTTGGTTCCGTGACACCGGTGAGGGTGAGTTCGCCCTGGCCCTCAGGTGCGGCCTGGTGCGGGGGCGCCGTGCCGTTCTCTACGCGGGAGGGGGAATCGTGGCGGGCTCAGATCCGGACGAGGAGCTCGCGGAGACCGAATTGAAGCTGGGTCCGATGCTCTCCGCACTCCGCGGATCAGGCTGAGGCGGCGACCGACGCGCCGGCGTGATCGAGCGCTTCTCGGATGTCGAGGTCGGCCTTTCGGTTCACCTGGACCCTCACCATGTGAAGCCCGCCCTGCTCGATCCCCGAAGTCACCGCATCGACGAGACCGTCCCTGCCGGAGACCGCGGAGAGCGGGATTCCGTGGAAACGGGCGAGGACCTCCAGATCGCGGTGTGGCGGGGCGACGAACAGCCGTTCGTAGTGAGGGGCATGAGTCGCTTGGGGCAAGGAGTCGAATAGCCCTCCGCCCTCGTTGTCCAGGACCACCAGGACCAAATCGTCACCGCCTTCGGCGAGGAGGCCGTTCTGATCGTGGAGCAGGGCCAGGTCTCCGCTCAGGGCCACCGTGGCTCTTCCCGCCGACGACACGCCTCTGGCGGTGGAGACGAACCCGTCGATGCCGGATGCCCCCCGATTGGCGATCACCGTCCCCTGCCGGGTGAGGTGGGCGTCCACCTCCCGGATGGGGAGGGAAGAAGCCGCCACGAGGGTCTCCCAGGGCACCACGTCGAGGGCTGCCACGGTGGAGGCGCCGCTCGGATGAGGTGAGTCGGCGAGCAGGCCGACGATGGCGTCCCGGGCACGCAGATCCGCCCCCACCCAGCGGTCCCTCCATCCCGGAGCGGGGGCCACCTCGGCGATCTGGCGCATGACGGCGACGGGGTCGGCGTGGATGACATGGGTGGCGGAGCGCTCGGGGTCGAGACGGCGCCCCCACCGGTCCACCCGGATACTGAGCCCGGCCGCGCCGATCAGAGCCTCCAGCCGAAGGCTGGGTCCCAGCGCCCCGACCGCCAGCACCAGGTCGGGGCAGAGCGGGGGCGGGACGCCGGCGGCGAGGAGATGGTGATAGGTGGATACCGTCCCCCGTCCCCTCGACCCGGAGAGGGCTGTCGCCAGAGCCGGCCAACCCTGGTGCTCGGCGGCCTCGAGCAACGCTCCACTGTCGTAGACCCCTTCCCCCAGGATCAGCAGGGGCCGCTCGGCCCCTGCGGCATCGATGGGCGGCGGGGGTGGCGGGGAAGGTAAATCCCAGACCAGCCATGGGCGTCCGCCTGTCCTGCCCTCGATGTCGTGGGGATATGGCTCGGGCCGGGTTCGCCCGTCATCTTCCACGGGCACGGTCGGTTCCCTGAAGGCCACGTTGACGTGGACCGGGCCCGGCCGGCCACTCGAGCCGAGCGCCCTCGACACCGCCTCCGCCGCCGCCGAGCGCCAGAAGTCGTTCTGATCGGGCTGAGGGCCCGGAGCGGGGATTTCCAGGAATCGCCTCACCTTGTCGCCGAAGAGACGGGTCTGGTCGATGGTCTGGTTGGCGCCTACCCCGCGCATCTCGGCGGGACGGTCGGCGGAGAGGATCAGCAGGGGTGTCAGGGAGAGGTCCGCCTCGACCACTGCCGGCAAGTAGTTGGCCGGGGCCGTTCCCGAGGTCGATACCACCATCGCCGGCTCGCCGGTGGCCTTGGCACGGCCCAGGGCGAGAAAGCCGGCGGAGCGCTCGTCGAGGACCACCCTGGTCTCCAGCCCGGGGTGGTCTGCCGAGGCGATGGCCAGGGCGGCGGACCGGGAGCCGGGGCTGATCACGGCCAGCCGCACCCCGCCTCTGACCAACTCGTCGACCAGGGCCCGCGCCATGGCAGTGCTCGGGTTGGGTTGAGTCAAGTCAGCACCTCCGCGGCTGCTCGCAGCCGGCGCAGCAGCTCCGCAGAGCGATCACGGTCGGGCCGCCACCGTTCCAGGAGATCGGGATCGGGGCGCGGCCTTCTCACTTCGAGCATCCCCCCCTTGGAGATCAGGGGCTCCAGGGTCACGTCGCCCTCGAGCAGCGCCACGGTGCCCAGGCCACAGGCATAAGGAAGGTCGTCGAGGATCGATGCCGCCAGAAGGCCGGCGTAGATGCCCACCGACGTCTCCAGCGCCGACGAGATAACCACCGGCACCGGGCAGCGCGAGGCGAGCTCCAGCACCCGCGCCACCCCGCCCATCGGCTGCACCTTGAGCACCAGGACGTCAGCCGCCCCCTCCTCGATGACCTGCAGGGGCCGGGGACTCTGTCTGACCAGCTCGTCGGCGGCCAGAGGGACATCGACCCTCCTCCTCAGCTCGGCCATCTCAGCCACGGTGGCTACCGGCTGCTCGGCGTACTCGAGGTCGAACACCGCCAGGCGCTCCAGCCTCGACACCGCAGTCTCCAGGTCCCAAGAGGCATTCACGTCGACGCGCAGCTTGCCGCTCTCGCCCAGCACCTCACGCACCGCACCCACCCTGGCCTCGTCGTCGGCTGCGCTCTGGCCTGGATCGGCGATCTTGACCTTGGCAGTGGACGCACCCGACTCCAGAACGAGGGCCCTGGCAACCTCGGGCGCCACCGCCGGGACCGTGACGTTCACCGGGACCTCGGCGAGCATCGGAGCAGGCAGACTCCCACATGCCAGCTCGAGAGCCGCCGCCAGCCATCGCGTGGTCACCCCGGGCGGATAATCGGGGAAGGGCGAGAACTCGCCCCACCCCGATGGCCCTTCGATGAGCACGGCCTCCCGATGGTCGACCCTCCGGAACCGGTGGCGCATGGGGATACGCACGGGATGCAGGTGGAGCGTCTCGAGTATCGAGCTCATCGCTGCTGCACCTGGCGAATGTGATCGATGAGCAATGCCAGCTGCTGGTCGCTGAGGCTGGAAGAGAACGACGGCATCCTCCCCCGGCCGAAGATGATGGTCGTCTCGAGGAAGGTGTCCGGCCTGGTGGCGGCGTTGGACCCGGGTCCGAGTGGAGGCCCGACTCCACCCTTCAGGTCCGCCCCGTGACAGTTCGAGCACAACATCGAGTAGATCTCGGCGCCGGTGGCGCCGTCGGGCGGCCGGCCCACGGAGCAGGAGACGAGGAAGGGCAGCAGCATGGCTGCCAGCGCCCTCCTCACTACGACACCCCGGCTCCGGCTCTCACCCGTCGCCGCCGGCGAGATCACGCACCAGCTGCGACCTCTCCCGGGGGACCACGAGCACCGCGTCAGGAGTTTCGATGACCACCAGGTCGTCGACTCCGGCGACCGCCACCCGTCGCGAGGTGGCCTTCACCAGCGAGCCGGTCACCTGACTGAGGTCCACATCACCTTCCACCGCGTTACCGGCCTCATCGCGGGGCAACGCCGTCCACAAGGCGTGGAACGAGCCGATGTCATCCCATCCAGCGTCCAGGGGAAGCACCACGCCGCGTCCCGTCTTCTCCATCACGGCGTGATCGAAGCTGATGCTCTCAACGGCCTCGAACTCGGGGCCGAGCACGATCCGGCCGTCCTCGGCAGGTCCCATCGCGGCCTCGACTCGGGAGAGGATCGACGGGTCGGTCCTGGCGATCTCGTCGAGGAGAGTCGACGCGGTCAGGACGAATACCCCCGAGTTCCAGAGATGACCCCCTTCCTCGAGCATCCGTTGCGCATCCTCGAAGGCGGGCTTCTCCTTGAATGCCGCTACCTCCCAGCCGCCGGACATCGGATCCCCGACCTCGATGTAGCCGAATCCGGTCTCGGGGCGCTGGGGATGGACGCCGAGCACCACGATGCTCCCCCCTGCTGCGAGATCGGCGGCTTTGGTGACGGTGCCACGGAACGGCTCGAGTCGGGTGATGAGGTGGTCGGAGGGCAGGATGACCAGGACGTCGTCGAGGTCGGCGGCCAGAGCCCCGGCGACGGAGGCGGGGGCCGTGTTGCGACCGACCGGCTCCAGGATGAGAACCTGCGGCTCGACACCCGTCGCAGCGCAGGCGTCCTCGACCAGGCCGACATGGGAAGAGCCGGCGACGATGATCGGCGGCTGGTCGGCGGCGAGACGCTCCAGTGTCATCTCGAAGAGGGAGCGGCCGCCGAGAAGATCGGCGAATTGCTTTGGAAGCCGGCCGGTGGACAGGGGCCACAGACGGGTCCCGGAGCCACCCGAGAGAATCAGGGGCCGTAGCGTGGGCACCGGGTGAGGGTAACGGGCAAGCGCCCCTCTCAGTCGTTGACCGAGATGGAGACGTGCCCGCACTCCTCGCAGACGTAGCGGACTATCCCCAGGCCTCCGGCGGCCTCGACGAAGACGTGATCGTGCGACCGGCCGCCCCGGGCGAATGCCGACTTCACCGCCCCCATCAGCCCCGATCTCTCCCGGCTGGCACCGGCCAGTGCCGGCTCGGGCTCCCGATCCGCGACGGGCTCCAGGTCCGGCACTCCGGCCTCGGAGACAGTTTCCTCTTCCTGCTGTTCGCCTTCGGCCTCCTCGTCGGGGACGGCGTCGAGAGTCACGGTGACGCGCTCGGCCTCGATGCGGGCCTCGGTCTGTTCCCTCATCGCCTGGAGCCGCTCCTCTTCTGCGAGAAGCTCCTTCTCCCGCTCTTCCTCGACGCGCAGGGTCTCCTGACGCTCCTCCTCGAGACGCTCCATCTCGAGGCGCAGCTCCTCCTTGCGCTCCTCCTCGGCGCGCTGGGCCTCTGTCTTCTCCTTCTCGAGACGCTCCATCTCGACGCGCAGCTCCTCCTTGCGCTCCTCCTCGGCGCGCTGGGCAGCGTGACGCTCCTTCTCGAGAGTCTCCATCTCGGCCCGCAGAGCCTGTGCCTTCTCTTCCTCGGCGCGCAAGGCTTCGGCCTTCTCCTTCTCGAGCCGTTGCATCTCGGCCCGCAGCTCCTCGTTGCGCTCCTCCTCGACGCGCAGGGCGGCTGCCTTCTCCTCTTCGAGCCGCTGCATCTCGGCCCGCAGCTCCTCCTTGCGCTCCTCCTCGACGCGCAGGGCGGCTGCCTTCTCCTCTTCGAGACGACGTCGCTCCTCGGCGACTCGCGCCGCCTCCTCGGCGGCCCTCTCCAGACGGGCGGCCTCGGACCTCTCCAGCTCGAGGAGACGCTCGGCGTCACGCCGCTTCTCCTCGAGGGCCTTCATTTCCTCGGCGATGGCCTCTTTTCGCTCCTCCTCCTGATGGAGGGCCTGGAGACGTTCCTCCTCCAATCGGCGCCGCTCCGCCGCGAGCCTCTCACGGGCGGCTTCGAGCTCGAGGCGCTC
>CAZAHX010000032.1:6957-12955 GCA_964485005.1 uncultured Acidimicrobiaceae bacterium
TCCTCCATCTCGGTCACTGCGGGGCTCACCGCCATGGCCCGGAGGTTCTCCTCCATCAGCGACCGCAGCTCGCTTATCCGCGACGGAATGGTGTCCCGCCGCGATCTGGCCACCGAGATGAGACGACGGGGGAGACGCATCGTCCGGAACCGGGCCCAGGCATTGGCCATGTGCTCGACGCCCTGGTAGGCGAAGTCGATCGGGTCCTCGGCGAGGAAGACGATCTCCTCGTCCCCCAACTCGACCTCAAACGCCGCGGAGACGAGGCGACGGGCCCTGACGTCATAGAGCGACCAGCGTCCGAGGGACTCCTCGTCGAGGAAGATCTCGGCGTGGACGTCGTCCACCGAGAAAATCGCCGGGACCGCCGGGTGGTCGATGTCAGGGAGCCTTATCTGGCCTGGGAACCGCACAATGTCACCTATTCTGACCGCTGGCGGAACGCGGGAGGAGGACCGCCACGACTATCACGATCCCATCACGGCGAGGATTGTCAAGGTCGCTCAAAGGTAGTCCTCGAGGGGCGGACAGGCGCATATCAGGTTTCGGTCACCTGCAGCACCTTCGATCCGGCCCACCGGCGGCCAATACTTCGAGCTGCGCAGACCGTCGACCGGAAAGGCGGCCTCCTCCCTGGTGTAGGGGTGGTCCCACTCGTCAGCGGAGATGTCCTCGGCCGTGTGCGGTGCTCTCACCACGGGGTTGTCGTCACGAGGCCACTCCCCGGCGACAACGCGATCGGCCTCGCCCCGGATCGAGATCATGGCCTCGCAGAACCGGTCCAGCTCTTCGAGGCCCTCCGACTCGGTGGGCTCGACCATGAGCGTCCCTGCGACCGGGAAAGCCACGGTCGGAGCGTGGAAGCCGTAGTCGGCGAGACGCTTGGCCACGTCTTCGGCGTTGGCACCGGTCTCCTTGGCCATGGGCCGGATGTCGATGATGCACTCGTGACCCACCCGGCCCCCCCGCCCGGTATAGAGGACCGGGAAGTACGGGTCGAGCCTGCGAGCGATGTAGTTGGCCGAGAGCAGTGC
This sequence comes from uncultured Acidimicrobiaceae bacterium, assembly GCA_964485005.1. Lineage (GTDB taxonomy): Bacteria > Actinomycetota > Acidimicrobiia > Spongiisociales > ZC4RG35 > JAHWLC01. The sequence goes on from CAZAHX010000032.1 coordinate 7,992, forward strand.
GACCCGGCTTGCCTGGCGCAGACCGTCGGCGCCCATCAGCCGGATGTACGCGTAAGGGATAGGGAGGATGCCTGCCGATCCGAAGGGGGCTCCCGAGATCGGGCCGATTCCAGACTCGGGCCCGGCCTCGGCGAGCAGTGGATGGTTGGGAAGGTATGGGGCCAGATGGGCCCTCGCCCCCACCGGGCCCACTCCGGGACCCCCGCCGCCGTGGGGGATGGTGAACGTCTTGTGCAGGTTGAGATGCCCGATGTCTGCCCCGAAGCCCCCGGGCCGCGCCAGGCCCACCATGGCGTTGAGGTTTGCCCCATCCACGTAGACCTGGCCCCCGTGGCGATGGACGATCTCGACGAGGTCCCTCACCCCGTGCTCGAACACCCCGTGTGTGGATGGGTAGGTGACCATGGCCGCGGCGAGCCGCTCCGAGTGCTCGGCCGCCTTCTTCTCCAGGTCGGCGAGGTCGACGTTGCCCCCGTCATCGGTGGCTACGACGACCACCCGCATCCCTGCCATGACCGCCGATGCGGCATTGGTCCCATGTGCCGATGCCGGGATGAGACAGACGTCCCGCTCGGGTTCACCCCGGTCGCGGTGATAGGCGGCAATGGCGAGGAGCCCGGCGAGCTCTCCCTGTGAGCCTGCGTTCGGCTGCAGGGAGACGGCGTCGTAACCGGTGATCGCTCCCAGGTAGCCGGACAGCTCGTCGATCAACTCCAGATAACCCGCGGCCTGCTCGACAGGCGCGTAGGGGTGGATCCCGGCGAATGCGGGCCAGGTGATGGGGACCATCTCGGTGGTCGCGTTGAGCTTCATGGTGCAAGATCCCAATGGGATCATCGAGCGGTCGAGGGCGAGGTCCCGGTCCGCCAACCTTCGTAGATAGCGCAGCATCTCGGTCTCCGATTGGTAGCGGGTGAACACGGGATGGGTCATGTACGCCGTCTCCCTCATGTTGTCGGCGGGGATCCCCCCGGCCCCGGCCGGCCCGTCGACGGGGTCGGCGGCAAAGACAGACAGAACCTCGTCGAGAAGAGCGTGGTCCGTCTTCTCGTCCAGGGCGATGCGCACGTGGTCGCCGTCTACCCGGCCCAAGTTGACCCCGACGGCCAGAGCGGCGGTGATCACTTCCTCGGCACGCCCCGGTATCTCGACGGTGACGGTGTCGAACCAGGTCTCGTTGGCCAGAGTGTGCCCCGCGGCCCGGAGCGAGACCGCCAGTCTGGTGGCGAGCCCGTGAATCCGGGTGGCGATCTCCTTGAGCCCTTCCGGGCCGTGCCAACAGCCATAGAGCCCGGCCATGACGGCGAGGAGCACCTGTGCCGTGCACACATTGGAGGTGGCCTTCTCCCTCCTGATGTGCTGCTCACGGGTCTGCAGCGCGAGCCGGTAGGCCAGCCTGCCCCGGCCATCCTTGGAAACGCCGACGAGCCGGCCCGGCAAGGCCCGAACATGCTCTCTGCGGGTCGCGATGAACCCGGCGTGCGGCCCGCCGTAGCCGAGTGGGACTCCGAACCGCTGTGACGAGCCAATGGCGATGTCGGCCCCCCACTCCCCAGGAGGGGTGAGCAGGGTGAGGGCGAGCAGGTCGGTGGCCACCGCCACCACGGCGCCGGCCTCCTTGAAGAGACGAGCGGTCTCGTGATGGCGGGTTATCGCGCCGCTCGACCCCGGGTACTGGAGCAGGACGCCGAACGCCACCTCGGTGTCGATGTCCTCGCCCAGATGGCGGATCTCGACCCCCACCGCCTCGGCCCTGGTCCTGACCACCGCTTCCGTGGGCGGGTGGCAGTCAGGGTCGATGTAGAAGACCGATCGCTGGCCTGCCGAGAGTCTTCTCGCCATGGCCATCGCCTCGGCGGCTGCCGTGGGCTCGTCGAGAAGGGAGGCATTGGCGATGTCGAGGCCGGTGAGATCGGAGACCATCGTCTGAAAATTGAGCAGGGCCTCCAATCTCCCCTGGGAGATTTCGGGCTGGTAAGGGGTGTAGGCGGTGTACCACGCCGGACTCTCCAAGACGTTCCGCTGTATCACCGGCGGAGTGATGGTGTCGTGGTACCCGAGACCGATGAGCGAGGGGATCACCTCGTTCTTGGCCGCCAGCCCGGCGAGGATCTCCACGATCTCGGGCTCGCCTACCGCCTCGGGGAGATCGAGGGTCGTCTCGAGGATCGACTCGGGGATGGTCTGGGCGACGAGGTCGTCGAGGCTGGCGGCTCCCACCGTGGCCAGCATCTTCTCGATGTCACCGGGTCGGGGGCCGATGTGCCGCTCTGCGAATCTCTCCTCGGGATGGGCCATGTGGTCTCCTGGTCGCCTGCCCTTCCCCGCTGTCGAACGTCTCCAGCGTCGCCTCGGCCGCACGGTCCGAATGCCTGAGAGTTTCCGGGAAGGAGTTGCCCCTTCGGCGCCTCCAATGAGGCTCTCCCGGCGGCTTCCGCAGCGAAACCATGATAAGACAACCCCCATGATTTCGGGAGCTCCGGCCACTAGTGGTCACTAGTGGTCGGGGGGCTTCGGCGTTGGGGTGGGAGGCAGACTGACCACGGCCACCGGCAGCTGCGCCTCGGAGAGGATGTAGGACACCCTGTGCCCGTAGAAGGGACGGTCGGTCAGAGCCCTCGTGCTCGCCCCGATCACGAGCAGATCGAAGGCGCCGGAGTTGGCGAACTCGACTATCTCCTGCTCGGCGTTGGGCGCGACCCGCACCCCGGCGTCGACCGACACGCCCAGCTTGTCACCGAGACGGGCAGCCGCTGCCACCATCTCCTGGCCGGTCTGCATCCCCTCCTCGATCGCCGGGCCCTCCAGCATCATCCCTTGGCCCTCCGGCCGGTTCACCACGTGAAGGGCGAAGCTCCTCCCGCCGGAGGCCTTGGCCACCGAATAGGCGAACTCCTCGGCGGCGCGGGTTGCCGGGGTGGCCGTCACCGGGACCAGGATCCGGGTGGGGAGCCCCTCCGACGGGGAGTGATCCGCAGGGAAGCGGACCACCACCGAGGGGATCTCCACCCTTGCCAACACCCGATCGATGACGTTGCTGAAGGTCCCCTCACTTGTCTCGGTGGCGCCCATCGCCACCAGGTCGTAGCCCAACGCCGACTCCCGGGCGATCGCCGCGGCCGGGTCACGGTCGACCGTCTGGATGGTCCTCGCCTCCGGCACCTGGGCCAGGACGTCGGCGGGGTCGGCCGGAACCCCCTCCACCTCTTTGAACATCCGGCGCCAGAACCCGGGCTTGGCCAGATCGACGACGAGCACCGTCGTCTCCGCCTCGGGAAAGACCGAGGCGACGAGCTGGGCGGCATAGCGGCTGTTGGCGCCGCCCCGGGTGGGGATGAGGACCCGGGTGGTACCCAGGATCTCGCTGGACTCCTTGATCTCCTCCGCCTCGAGACGGTGCGCCTCCTCCTCGGGGACCTCCCATCCCCTCACCACCAGCTTGAGCAACTGGGGAGCAAGCACCGAGGTGACCAGGGCGGCCAGCACCATCACCGTGTAGCCCGTCTCGCTGACCACCCCCAGGTTGAGACCGACGATGGCCACCACGATCCCCATCGCCCCCAGGGCGGAGAGACCGGATCCCAAGGCCAGGGCCTCCCGGCCTCTGACACCGGCGAAGAAGCCGCCGATCACCGTGCCCAGCACCTTGGCGACCACGGCGAGGGCGATGAGCCCTAAGGCCCAGACGATCACGGTGCCGGTATCGAGCAGCCCGACATCGACGCGGAGGCCGGAGAAGGCGAAGAAGACCGGGGCGAAGAAGGCCGCGGTCAGCGTCTCCAGGATCGTCCGCACCTGGGGAAGCTGATGACGGAGGCCGGCGACGAGGATCCCCACCAGGTAGGCGCCCAGGATCGCTTCCAGATTGAGCGCCTGCGTCACCGCCCCACCCATGAGGGCCGCCACCAGCGTGATTGAGAGGGCGGCGGTGGTCGACGACCCCGCCGCCATCACCACTCTGAACAGCCAGTCGAGGAACCATCGCAGGACGGTGAAGCCGAGGACGATGAAGAGGACCAGGCCGCCGAACGAAATCAGCAGTCGACCGGGCTGGAAGCCCTCGAGCGCGATCCCGGAGAGGGCGGCGAGGATGAGCCATCCGACGGCGTCCATGGTCATCGCCGTGGCCAGCGTTATCTGCCCGAAGTTGCGACGGAGGAACCCGAGGTCCTGGAGGATCTTGGCCACGACCGGAAGGGCGGACACGGAGAGGGCCAGGGCGAAGAATCCGGCGAACACCGCTCGGTCGAAACCCTCGCCGACGAATGACTGCGGGACCACGAAGGCGGCTGCCGCCGTGGCCGCCAGGGGGAGGAGGAGGGCGCCGGCGGCCACGGAGAGCGCTGCGTTCCGGTAGCGGTTGATGATGGCGAGATCGGTCTCGAATCCGATCACCACCAGGAGCATGATCACCCCCAGCCAGGCTATGGCGAAGATGACCGAGGCCACGGTGGCCTCGCCGAACACCCAGTCGAACGACACCGGGGCCACCCGGCCGAAGACGCTGGGACCGAGCAATACGCCGGCGAGAAGCTCGCCGACCACGGGAGGCTGGTTCACGCTCTTCATGATCCAGCCGAAGAAGCGGGCCACCCCGACGAGCAGCACCAACTGGACCAGGAATACGAGAATCTCGTGCTCGCTCAGCGGTGCGAGCGAGCTCTCGGCCGCCAATGGGAACACGGGGGGAAGTTAGCGGGGCGATCAGAGATTGAACCGGAACTCGACCACATCGCCGGGTCGCAAGACATAGGAGCGGCCCTCGGTCCGGATCTCGCCACGTGATCTGGCCGCCTGCCAGGAGCCCGCCTTCACGAGGGTCTCGTAGTCGACCACCTCGGCGGCGACGAAGCCCCGGGCGAAATCGCTGTGGACTTCCGCGGCTGCCTCGACCGCGGTGGTGCCGGCGGGGATGGTCCAGGCCCGGGCTTCGTTGGCGTTGGCAGTGAGGAACGTCTGCAGGC
>CAZAHX010000033.1:0-12780 GCA_964485005.1 uncultured Acidimicrobiaceae bacterium
GACGAGCCGATCGCCGCCCTGGACGTCTCCATCCAGGCCCAGGTGGTCAATCTCATGGAGAACCTCCAGGACGTGCTGGGTCTCACCTATCTCTTCATAAGCCACGACCTCTCCATGATCCGTCACATCGCCGACCGGGTGGCGGTGATGTACCTCGGCAAGCTCATGGAGCTGGCCGACGCCGACGAGCTCTACACCGATCCGCAGCATCCCTACACCCGGGCTTTGCTCTCGGCGGTTCCGGTCCCTGATCCCGAGATCGAGAGCACGCGTCGGCGGATAATCCTCGAAGGGGACATCCCGAGCCCGGCCAACCCCCCTCCCGGATGCGTCTTCAACACCAGGTGCCCGATCGCCCAGGAACGCTGTGTCGCCGAGGTCCCCGAGTGGCGCGAACTCCGCCCCGGCCACTGGGTGGCCTGTCATTTCCCCGGTCAGGCGCCGGCCGACACCGCGCTTCTCAAGGCCGCCGCCGAGTCGCTCTCCGGATAACTACCCGCGGTTTTTTGTGACCGAGCCGCGGTTTTTTGTTACCGTCGGGCTCACTGCCGGTCGATCGGACCGGCGTACGGAGGAAAACCCTATGAAAATAACGAAACTGCTGGCGTTGCTAGCCGTCCTGGCCATGGTGGTCGCGGCTTGCGGGCCCAGCGAAGGCGTGGATACCACCGCGCCGGGTGACGCCACGACGGCGGCCCCCGACACCACGGCGGCAACGGACACCACCGAACCCGTCACCGGTGGCGAGGCCGGCGCGAGCGGACACCTGCTGCTATTGCAGTGGCAGGCCGTGTCTCAGGTGAACCCGTATCTGTCGACCGGAACCAAGGACCTCCTGGCTGGATCGCTGGTACTGGAGCCGTTGATTGAGATCGCCCCGGACGGGAGCCTGGTGCCGGCCTTGGCTGCGGAGCTCCCCACCGTGGAAAATGGAGGCATCTCCGAGGACTTCACCCAGATCACCTACAACCTTCAGGATGGTGTGCTCTGGTCGGATGGCACTCCCTTCACGGCGGACGACGTCGTGTTCACTTGGGAGTACTGCTCCGACGAAGCCACCGGTTGTCAGGCGGCCGGCAACTACGAGGACATAGTGAGCGTCGAGGCGGTGGATGACCTGACGGTCACCGTCACCTTCGATGCCGCCAAGCCCTTCCCGTTCGCGGCCTTCACCGGATACCAGAGCGGCCCGATCCTGCAGCGAGCCCAAATGGCCGATTGTGTCGGCGCCGCCGCGGTGGGCTGCACCGAGCAGAACTTCGCGCCCGTCGGTACCGGTCCCTTCGTGGTGACCGATATGAGGCCGGAAGACACGGTGCTCTTCGAGATGAACCCCAACTACCGGGGTATCGCAGAGGGCAAGCCGTCCTTTGCGACCGTTGAGATCAAGGGTGGCGGTGACGCCGAGGCGTCGGCCCGCTCCGTTCTCGAGATCGGCGAGGCCGATTACGCCTGGAACCTCCAGGTGGCCCCGGAGATCCTGGGTCCGATGGAGGCGGCCGGCAACGGCACGGTCCTTGTGGCGTTCACATCGAGTGTTGAGGCCGTCAGGCTCAACCAGACCGACCCGAGTGCCGACCCGCCCTCGGAGTACCAGGGTGACCTGCCCAATCCCACGGGCGGTACCAACCCGTACTTCTACCAAAACCCGGATCTGGTCAGGGCGCTGAGCATGGCGATCAACCGTGACGAGCTGAACGCAGTCGGTTACGGTCCCACCGGTGAGCCGACCTGTACGTTCTGGCCGGTCGGTGATGAGGCCACGACCACCTTCGATGACATCTGCTTGACCCAGGACATCGAGGGAGCAAATGCTCTCCTCGACGAGATCGGGTACGTGGATACCGACGGTGACGGAGTGAGGGAGACCCCGGACGGGCTACCCCTCTCCTGGGAGTTCGTGACCTCGGTCAACGCGGTGCGTCAGTCCTTCCAGGACCTGATCGCCGGATACTGGCAGCAGATCGGGGTAGCGACCGAGATGCAGAGCGTGGACGCCGGCCTGTTCTTCGACGGAACCTGCGCCAGCGACGACTGCATCTGGAAGTTCTTCACCGACATCCAGATGTACACCAACTCCTCGCCGATCCCGGACGCGACGGCATACTTCGCCGACTGGCAGTGCTCCGCTATCCCCAACTCAGCCAACAACTGGGGTGGAGGCAATATCGAGCGGCACTGCACCGACTTCTTCGACACAACGTGGAACGAACTGTCGGCGACTCCGCTCAGCGATCCGGGCCGGCTGGAGCTGGTCCAAGCGCTACAGGACGACGTCCTGAGCACCACGATCATCCCCCTGGTCAACCGGGGGACCGTCTCGGCGATCTCCAACTCGATCCAGGGTCAGGGCGACCTGAACGGCTGGGACTCCGAGTACTGGAACATCGAGGACTGGAGCCGTAGCGAGTAACGACTAGCCCGACAACACAGCAAAAGAGCCTCCCGAGAAATCTCGGGAGGCTCTTTGCTAATGTGACGGCTTGCCAACCGGACGGATCTGAGCGATGGGCCGCTACATCATTCGGCGCACGCTGTTCGCCATCCCCACCCTGGTGGTGATCAGCCTCATCATCTTCGCCATCCTCGACCTCGCCCCCGGGGACCCCACAGGCCAGCTCCCCCTCACCATCCCCGCCGAGGTCCGGGAGAGGATCAGGGAGTCGCTGGGCCTCAGTGACCCCTTCCTGGTGAAGTGGCTGAAGTGGATGCGGCTGATGTTCATCAATGAACCGCTGCATGCCATCGACACCGTCTTCAACACCTGCCTCGGGGACTGCGCAGCCCGGGACCGAATCATCTCTTGGTCCTCGCGGGCCCCGGCCATCGACATTATCATCCAGCGTCTCCCCCAGACCCTTTGGGTGCTCGGCCTGGCCTTCATCTTCGGCACGCTGATCGCCATCCCGATCGGGGTCATCTCGGCCTACAAGCAGTACTCCGCCTTCGACAACATCGGCACCTTCGTCACCATGGTCGGCTACTCGGCCCCCACCTTCTTCACCGGTCTCCTCGCCATCCTCATCTTCAGCGTCTGGCTGGGGTGGTTCCCCTCCTTCTACACCACCCACCATGTCGTCGACTGGACCTCGTGGGAGAGCATCTGGTTCCAGTTCGAGCAAATGGTGATGCCGGTGACAGTGCTCACCCTGTTCAACGCGGCGGTACTCAGCCGGTTCACCAGAGCCTCGATGCTGGACAATCTCAACGAAGACTACGTGCGCACGGCCCGTTCCAAGGGTCTCGTCGAGCCCAAGGTGGTGATCACCCACGTGATGCGGAACAGCCTGATCCCGGTGGTGACCCTGCTCGCTCTCTCCGTGCCCGGGATCTTCGCCGGCGCCATCATCACCGAGCAGATCTTCAGGATAAACGGGATCGGTCAGCTGCTCATTGTGGCCATCGGGCAGTCGGATGTGCCCATGGTGCAAACCCTGACCTTCATATTCGCCGTCCTCATCGTCCTCTTCAATCTCGTCGCCGACGTCACCTACGGCCTGCTCGACCCTCGTATCCGCTACGACTGATTTAATAAGGGCGCACATGGCAACCACGCGAGAGAGAACCGAACGCCAAGCACCGGTAGAGGGCCCAGGGCCGGGGCAAGAGCACCGCTCGCTGTGGAACGACGTCTGGCGTCAATTTCGTCGTCACAAAGGGGCGACGGTGAGTCTGGTGGTCCTGGTCATCATCGTGCTGGCATCCGCCGTCGGCCCTTTGGTCTACTGGTACGACCCATTCGCCATCGACACCTCGATCTCTAACCAGGGACCGTCGGCGGCGCACTGGATGGGCACCGACCAGCTCGGTAGGGACGCGATGGCGCGAACCCTGATCGGGGGACGCATCTCCCTGGCCGTCGGTTTCGCCGCCATGCTCTTCGGCTTGGTCCTGGGGACCGCGGTGGGCATCCTCTCCGGCTTCTTCAAGAAACTGGACGGCCCGCTCATGCGGATCACCGACCTCTTCTTGGCTCTGCCAATTCTGCCCATCCTCCTGGTGGCGATCATGCTGTTCCGTGATCCCCTCAAGGACGCGCTGGGGCCCAGCCTGGGCATCTTCATTCTGGTGGTGGTCATCATCGGGGCGACCTCGTGGATGCAGACCGCCCGGGTGGTGCGGGGTGAGGTGCTGAGCGTCAAGGAGGAGGAGTTCGTCCTCGCCGCCCACAGCATCGGGACCCGCAAACGCAACATCGTGATGCGTCACATCCTCCCCAACGTGCTCAGCCCGGTGATGGTGGCGGCAGCCCTGGGAGTGGCGGTGGCCATCCTCACCGAGTCGGCCCTCTCCTTCCTCGGACTGGGGTTCCCCCAGGAATTCCCCACCTGGGGGCGGTTGGTGTTCGATGCCAAGGATTACATGAGCATCAATGCAGCACGCATGATTTGGCCCGGGGTGCTCATCTCACTCACCGTCCTCGCCGTCAACTTCATCGGCGACGGTCTGCGCGACGCCCTCGACCCCAGACTGCGCAGCCGCTAACCGAGTTCCAATGAGCGTGAGTAAATGACGTCGCTGAGCGACGTCATTTACTCACGCTTGGACCAATCGATCTCAGCCCGAGCACCAGGAAGAAGAGCACGATGGGGACCACCGCCATCGTCGCCGACCCAGAGGTGTCGGCGTGATAGCTGATCACCAGACCGGTCACCACCGAGAGGACCCCGATGACGGCCCCCGTGGCCATGATGGCCGGCACCCGACGCACGATCAGGATGGCGGTGGCCGGCGGGCCGACCAGCATCCCGAAGACGAGCAGCGCGCCCACAGTTTGGAATGAGCCTGCGATCGACACGGTGATCACGGCGAGCAAAGCGAAATGGGCGAGACGAGGGCGGAGACCGAGCAGCCTGGCCTTCTGCTCGTTGAAGGCGAGGACCAAGAACGGCCGAAAGAGGAGGAGACTGACGACCAGGATGAGCCCGGCCACCCCGGCCAGTAACCAGATGTCACCGGTCGATACACCAAGCACGTCGCCGAAGAGGATGGCCGTCAGGCTCCCCGCGTAGGACGGGGTCCTGGAGATGAGGATCACCCCCAGACCCAGCATCCCAACGAAGAGCAGCCCGATACCGGTGTCTTCGGAGAAGGTGGTTTGTCTGTGGATCAAGTGGATGCCGCCGATCATCACCACGGCGGCTGCAGCCGCACCCAGCATCGGGTTGAAGCCGAGGAGCAGGGCGAGCGCGATCCCGGGGATCACGCCGTGGACCAAGGCGTCGCCCAGAAAGGTCATGCCCCTGATCACCACCCAGGTGCCCACCAGGGAGAGCGTCACCGCAGCCAGAGATCCCCCGAGCAGCGCCCTTTGCTGGAAGGCCAGGTCGAAAGGATCGATCAGCCAGTCCACGACACCGCCCGCCGCAGCCGGGTCATCCCAGCGCCTCCGCGATGGTCTCGGCGTTCGACAGCAGCAGCCCGACCAGGGTGTCACTTTCGGTACCGGGCTCACCGAGAGAGCCTGTGTGTAGCTCGACCACCTCGACCTCCCCTCCCACCTCGGCGGCGACCGCCTCGGCGAGCGCTGTCGAATCGGTGGTCTCGGCAAAGATCACCCGCACCTGCTCCTCCTCGATGACGGCGACGAGCTGTGCCAGGTCCTCCGAGCTCGGGTTGGCCAGAGTGGACCCTCCGGGGATGACCACGCCCACGACCTCGAACCCGTACCGCTCGGCGAAGTAACCCAGGGAGTCGTGGTTGGTGACCAGCTTGCGTCGCACCGGCTCGACCTCTTCGAGCAAGCTCACGATCTCCTCATCCACGCGTTCCAATCTCTGCGCGTAGTCCTCGGCGCGCGCCAGCCAGTCGGTGGTCGGGTCGAGTGCGGCCAAGGTCGCTCCGAGCAGACGAGCCGCCTCGGCCATCCGCACCGGATCCAGCCAGATGTGGGGATCGAGGCCCTCCCCTCCGGCGAATGGCATCGGATCGACCAGAGGGGCGACCTCGAAGATCTCGGTGCCCTCCTCGGCCGCCGAGACGAGAAGATCACCCAGCCCCTCCTCCAGACCCAGTCCGTTGGCAATCACGAGGTCGGCCTGCGCCATGGCCGCCGCCTGACGTGAAGACGCCTGGAACTCATGCGGGTCTGCGCCCGGTGGCATGAGAACCTCCACGTCGGCCAGATCACCGGTCACCTCACGGGCCAGGTCACCGAGGATGGTCGTGGTGGCGACCAGCTCAAGTCGCTCCTCTCCGTTTTGCGGCCCTTCGCCGACGCATCCGGCGAGAGCCAGCATCATGCCTATAATGAGAATAGTTCTCATGTGGAGGTCACCATAACAACTCAGGACGCACAGGTGGAGCGACGACTCCTCGATCACCAGGTGCGTTACACGAAGGGCCGGCGCCGGGTGGTGGAAGCCCTCGCAGAAGAGGACGGGCCACGTTCGGCAGCCGAGCTCCACGACGCCCTCACAGGCAAGGTCCCCCTCTCCTCGCTCTATCGGTCACTGGCGGTACTCGAGGAGGCGGGCATCGTGGAGCCCCACTTCTCGGTGAAGGGGGTGACCCGGTACGAGTTGGCCGAGTGGCTGCAGGGGCACCACCACCACTTGATATGCGTCGACTGCGGGTCGGTGGAGGACCTCGCACTCACCGCTCCCCAGGAAGAGAAGGTAGAGCGATTGGTCGCCGACATCGGTTCGGTGGTCTCCTTCATCCCGGTGGCCCATGCCCTCGAGATCGAGGGCCGTTGCGAGCGTTGCGCATGAGCAAACCGGTGGTCGAGGCCACAGACCTCGTTCTCGGCTACCAGGGAGTGATCGCACTCGACCGATCCACGTTCACGATCCCGTCGGGGAAGGTGACTGCCGTGATCGGGCCCAACGGCTCGGGCAAGTCGACCCTGCTCAATGCCATCGCCGGGCTGGTCGAGCCGATCTCGGGGAGCCTATGGGTGGTGCCGGGAGCCAGGGTCGCCTATGTCCTCCAGACCACCAAGGTCAACGACGCCCTGCCCATCTCGGTGGGAGAGGTGGTGGCCATGGGGCGGTTCGGGACCGCCGGTGCCTACGGCCGACTCGGCGAGGCCGACCGTCGCGCCATCCAGGAAGCCATGGAGCGAACCGGCATCGCCCACCTCTCCATGCACTCCCTGCACGAGCTCTCGGGCGGTCAGCGACAGCGAGTTTTCGTGGCCCAGGGGCTGGCCCAGGAGCACGACATACTGCTCCTGGACGAGCCCCTCACCGGCATCGACCTGACCACAGCCATGGCCATCGACGAGATCGTCCACGAGGAGGTGGCCGAGGGCGGCGCGGTGGTGATCACCACCCACGACCTGTCCGAGGCAGGGGCAGCAGACTACGTCCTGCTCCTCTCGGGCAGGGTCGTGGCTTCAGGACCACCTTCCGAGGTGCTTGCTCCGGATCATTTGGTCGACGCATATGGAGCAGCGCTCCTCCACGTGGACGGTGACCGCATATTCCTCGACGATGCGGCACACGATCCGGCCGACAGGAGACATGTCCACCGGGAGCGGTCGATCCACACCGAGTCGTCGCTCGAGGACACCCACGGGGAATAGCAGCCTCGGACTCAACAACCCGCGGCGCGGGAACCGAAGCCGAATGGCATCTCGAGACGATGTCTCGCCAGGAGCTCGGAGTCGGCCACGATCTCGGCGGTGGCCCCGTCGGCGACGATGCGACCACGGTCCATGATCAGCGAGCGCGGGCAAAGCTCCAGCGCCAGGGGAAGGTCGTGTGTGATGACGAGCTGGGTGATCTCCAGGTTCTTCAGGGTCTCGATCAGCTCGCGCCGGCCCGCCGGGTCGAGCCCTGCGGCCGGCTCGTCGAGCACCAGGAGGTCGGGATGCATGGCGAGCACTGTGGCCAGGGAAGCCCGGCGCCGCTCCCCGCCACTGAGATGATGTGGGACCCGAGCCCGCAGCTCGGATGCCTCCACGGTCGAGAGCGCCTCGTCAACCCTCCTCGCCAGCTCGTCTCCTTCGAGACCCAGATTCGCGGGCCCGAAGGCCACGTCCTCGCCCACGGTGGGCATGAACAGCTGGTCGTCCGGGTTCTGGAACACCAGCCCCACCCGGCGTCTGATCTCCAGCAGGTTGTCGTCGGAGAGTTCCAGCTCGCCGAGGCGAATCGCTCCACGATCGGCACGGAGGAGACCGTTCACATGGAGGGCAAGTGTCGTCTTGCCGGCCCCATTGGGACCGAGTAGCGCCAGCCTCTCCCCGGGTCTAATCGACAAGGTCACGCCATCGAGAGCCTTCCTTCCATCCGGATAGGTGAAATGGAGATCGCTGATCTCGAGGGCGAGTCTGCTCATGTCGCCACCAGGGCCACCACCGCCACGGCCACTACCGGGACGAGCACGAGACCGGCGACCAGCCACACCCAATTCGAGGCGCGGCGACGGGCCACCCTGGGCATCACGCCGGTGTAGCCACGCGCCAGCATGGCGCCGTGGATCCGCTCTCCTCGCTCGTAGGAGCGAACGAAGGCGGCTCCTGCGGCAGTGGCGATGGGCCTCAGCTGCCACAGCCAGCGGGGCCGGTACCCGCGGGCAGTCATCGCCATCCTCATCCGCCCCAGCTCCTCGACGATGATCTCCAGGTAGCGGATCATGAAGCCGGCGATGGCGGTGAGGACCATCGGGACGCGAAGCGCGGCCATCCCTTCGAGGATGTCGGGGACTTCGGTGGTCGCGGTGAGCAGGATGCTGGCCGAGGCGCCAAGGGTCGCCTTGGCCAGGATGTTCCACGACGCCCAGAGACCGTCGACGGAAACCCTGATGCCCAGCAGGTCGGTGGTCTCCCCCGATGCGATGAATGGGATGAGCAACGCGAACGCCACGAAGGGAAGGATCGCGATGAGCCTGGCGGCCACGAATCCGAGATGCAGACGGGCCGTCTTCAGGGCCACCAGCAGTATCGCCCCATAGACAGCGAAGGCCCAGATCGCCTCTCGTGGAGTGATCGCCACCGCGACCACGAAGACGAAGACCGCGGCCAGCTTCACTTCGGCGGGCAGACGATGGACGATGGTGTGCTCGTGAACGTAGAGGGCATGGGCGTGACCGGCGCCCATCGGTCAGGCAGCGACCGCGTCGTCGTCGCGGCGAGGGGGACGCACGGCCAGGAACAGGCCCGAGCCGACGGCCGCCACGATCAGGGTCCCGGCGACACCGGCGATGGCCAGACTCACCACCTCGTTCTCGATGCCGACCGTGGCGTAGTCGGCGAAGATGCTGCGGTCCCGTGACAGGTCCTGTTGCTCGCTGGACGCAAAGCCGGTCTCCTCGGCGACGCGCTGCAGCCCGTCGGGAGCGTCGACTGCGAACTGGCTGACGATTCCGGCGAGGAACAAGGCGGTCACCAGACCGGCGATGACGAAAACCCGGGATCTTGCGGGGGTGCGATCGGCGAGCCGGGCCCGATCGAGGTCCCGGGCCCCGAATACCAGGTCGGGCCGTGAGGCCAACACCGCTCCAACGGTGGTGGCGCTGATCAGTCCCTCGCCGATGCCGATGAGCAGATGGACTGCCGTCATGGCGGTGAACACGTCGGTGAAGGACACCGGCGCGGTCGCCCCGAACAGCCACTCGATGGAGAATCCCATGGCGGAGAGCATCACCGACACCCATGCGGCGAGGCCGGTGGCGGCCACGACGCCACCACTGCTTTCGGGGAGGATGCGTCTGAACCAGGAGAACAGGGCGTAGCCCCCATAGGCGGGGATCACCGCCATGTTGAGCACGTTGTAGCCGAGGGCGGTGATCCCGCCGTCGGCGAAGACGATGGCCTGCACCACCACCACGATCGCCACCACCAGCGCTCCCATGTGGGGCCCGAGGAGTATGGCGGCGAGGGCACCGCCGAGGAGATGGCCGGTCGTGCCCGCGGCGATCGGGAAGTTGAACATCTGCGCGGCGAAGACGAAGGCGGCGGCGATCCCGGCCAGGGGGATCTGCTTGTCTCTCAGCTCGCGTTGGGCCTGTCGCAGGGCAAGGCCGACGGTCCCCGCGCTGATCGCCCCGGTGGCGACGGCGGTCCCGGCATTCAGGAAGCCATCAGGTGCGTGCACGTCTCTTCCACCCGCTCGTCCGAAAGCCACGATATCGCAATTGCGAATGACTCGCAATAAGGTGGAAACCATGGCGCCCGGTCAGACATCGACCATCGGTGAGGTGAAAGAGACGCAGCTTGCCGTCACGCTTCGGCAGGCGGGCTACCGCCTCACAACTCCCCGACAGGCGGTTTGGGAAGTGCTCCACGAAGCCAACGCCCATCTCACCGCCGAAGACATCGCGGAGCGAATCCGGAATGACGATCCCGGGGTCAACGTCTCCTCCGTTTATCGAGCTCTGGGACTCCTCTCCGAGCTCGGCCTGGTGCGGGAGTCGGCATTGGGCCCTACCTCGGCCTCTCACTGGGAGCTCGCCCATCCCGACGAGGAGTTCCATCTCAGATGCACCGACTGTGGCCGGGTTGAGCATCACGGAGGCGACCTCGTCCAGCGGGTGAGGGTCCATCTCCTCGAGGAGCACGGCTTCGACGCGACAAGCGTCGAGCTGTTGGTGTCGGGCAGGTGCGCCCGCTGCTCCTGAACCGTTCTGTGAGGAGAAATCGCTGTTATAGAGCGATTTCTCCTCACAGAAAGGTCGTCAGTCCTCGCTGACCGCGATCTCCGTCGCCTTCACCGAAACCCACGCCTGCGACCCGGAAGCCAGCCCGAGATCGGCCAGTGCCGCCGGGGTGATCTCGGCGATGAGGGGAAGAGGAGCCCCCAACTCGAGACGCACCCTCTCCCCCAGGTCCTCGATGACGCTCACCGTGGTGCGCCAGGCATTTCGGGCGCTCCCCGAGGGCCGATCGAGGTGAAGCCCAATCGCTCGGGGATGGATGGTCACCGTCACCGGTCCGTGCAGCCCACGGTGCGCGGTGTGGAGTGCATGGCCCTCGACCATGACCCTGCCGCCCTCGCCAACGCCGGCGAGGAGGTTGGTCCCCACCAGATTGGCCACATAGGGGCTGCGGGGGCGTAGCCGGAGACTCCCAGGATCGCCCCTCTGGGTGAGCGAGCCCCCCTCGATCACAAAGACCTCGTCTCCGAGCAGGGCTGCCTCTGCGGGATCATGGGTGACCACCAGCCGGGGCCCGGGAAATGACTCGAGATAGGCGGCGATGACGCGTCGCACCCGAACCTGGCTGGTGGCATCCAAGCCCGACGCGGGCTCATCGAGGAGAAGCAGATCCGGGTCGGTGATCAGCGCCCTGGCCAGCGCCACCCGCCTGGCCTGGCCCCCCGACAGCTCGGCGGGCCTCCGCCCGGCCAGGGCCTCGATCTCGAGACGCCGCAGCCACTCGCCGGCCCGCTCACGGGCCTGGCTCCGTGGTGTCCCCCGGCTGTGGAGCCCGAAAGCCACATTGTCCAGCACGTCCATATGGGGGAAGAGGAGGAGGTCCTGGAACACGATCCCCAGGTTGCGCAGGGCCGAGGGTACGAACACATCCTGCCCGGGGTCGTCGAGAGTGCGGCCGGCGAGTCGGATGTGCCCGCCGTCTAGGGCCAACTGCCCGGCGATGACTCCCACGGCCGTCGACTTACCGGCACCGTTGGGGCCGAGCAGGACCGCGGTCGCCCCCGCTGGCACCTCGATGGAGAGCTCGAGATCGAGCCAGGGGCGCCGCAGCTCGATCCTGGTGTCCAGCCCGCTCAACGGGCCCCCAGCCACCGGTCCCGCAACGCCACCAGAACCAGCAGCGATATCGCCACCATGAGCAGGCTGAGCACCTCGGCGGCAGGATCTCCTCCTTCGAGGGAGACGAAAACGGCGAGAGGAAGCGTCTGGGTCTTGCCCGGGAGATTGCCAGCAAAGGTGATGCTCGCACCGAATTCGCCCAGGGCCCTGGCCCAGGTGAGCACCGCTCCTGCCAGCAACGAGGGATAGGCCAGCGGGAGGGTGACCCGTCTCAATACCACCCATCGGCTGGCCCCGAGACCGGCTGCGGCTGTCTCGAAGCGCCGGTCGAGATTGCGGAATCCGGCCTCTGCGCTGATGACGAGAAACGGCATGGAGACGAAGGTGACCGCGACGATCAGCCCCCACATCGAGAAGGGCAGCACCAATCCCGTGGCTTCGTAGAGCGGCCCGCCCACCAGACCCGATCGCCCCAGGGCAAAGAGGAGTGCGGCGCCACCTACCACCGGTGGGAGGACGAGGGGGAGGACGACCAGACCGCGAACCAGGCCACGGCCCGTGAACTCGACCCTGGCCAGGATCCACGCCAGGGGCACACCGAGGAGCAACGAAATTGCAGTGGCGGCCAGTGATGCCGTCACGGAGAGGCGGAGGGCATCGAGCGTGGCTGAGCTCCCGAGCACCGCGGTGATCTCCGACCAGGGAACCCTGGCGAGCAGGCCGATCAGGGGAAGGGCGAAGAAGATCGAGCCCACAAGAGCCAGCGCCACAAGACCCCAGGGCGGATGCGCAGTCTCTCGACGTCTCACGGCATTGGTCCGAACCCGTGACCTGAGATGATGCCCTGTCCGGCCGGCGAGAGGACATAGGCCACGAAGTCTTCCGCTGTCTCCGGATCGGACGATCCGGCGAGCATCGCGATCAGGTACTGGTTGACCCGGTTGACTCCCTCGGGGATGTCCACGCCCTCGACCCCGGGCTCGGCTATCACATCGGTCTCGTAGACGATCCCCACGTCGAGCTCGCCACCGGCGATTTTGCTGAGCAATGCCCTCACGTTCGGCTCCTCGCTGTCCACGGCGGCGTTGACGCCCGCCGCGTCGAGGACCATTCTCGCCA
>CAZAHX010000034.1:0-12707 GCA_964485005.1 uncultured Acidimicrobiaceae bacterium
GGGATCTTGACGTCGAACTCGTCCTCGAGCGCCATGAGCAGCTCGACCACGCCGAGACTGTCCACGTCGAGGTCCTCCTCGAAGTGGGCATCCTCCTCGATCTTGTCCTCGTCGAGGCCCAGCTCCGTCACGAGAACGGTCTCGAGCCGCTTGGTTACCTCAGTCCTGTCCATCGAACTCCTCCTTGGATCGTTGCGAGTGGTGAACTTACAGCGCGAGACCGCCATCCACCGAGATAACTTGGCCGGTTATGTAAGCGGCCTCGTCCGAGGCGAGAAAACCGACCATGCTCGCAATCTCCTCGGGTGTGCCGAATCTGCCGAGAGCGATCCTCTCCCTCATCTTCTCCCGAGGCCCCTCGGCAAGGTCGGCGGTGAGGTCCGTGGCGACGAATCCCGGAGCCACCACGTTCACCGTGATGCCGCGCGACCCCACCTCTCTGGCCACCGACTTACTGAACCCGATCATGCCCGCCTTCGAGGCGGCGTAGTTCGCCTGCCCCGCATTCCCCACCAACCCGGCGACCGATGCGATCGAGATCACTCTCCCCCACTTGGCCCGCAACATGCCGCGCAGGGCAGTCTTGGTGCACAGGAACGTGGACTTCAGGTTGGTGGCGATCACCTCGTCGAAGGCCGCCGGGCTCATCCTCAGCAACAACCCGTCCCTGGTGATCCCGGCATTGTTGACCAGAACCGACACCGGGGCCAGACGCTCGGAGGCCTCGGCGAACAGGGCGTCGACCTCTTCCGCCGATGACACATCGGCCTGGACGGAGATGGCTTCCCCGCCTCGCTCCTCGATCTGGGCGACCACCTTCTCGGCGGCGTCGGCATTGTGGGCGTAGTTGACCACGAGACGGTGCCCCCTCTCGGCCAGGAGGATCGCCATCGCCCGGCCCAGGCCGCGTGATCCCCCTGTGACCAAAGCCACACGCTGATGGGAGGTCTCGCTCACCTCAGCCGCTCCGGGAGCCCGAAGAAGTCGAAGTTGGGCTGGAGCAGCTCCATCGTGTCCCGATCGGGTGGGGGGAGGTCGGCATCGCTCTCGCCGATCGGTTCCACCCGATGGCCCCATCGGTACACCGCCGACCCCCAGGTGAGCCCACCGCCGAAGGCGGCGAAGACGACCACGTCCCCGGGCTCGATCCTCCCCTCCTCCACTGCCTCGGCGAGGGCCACGGGGATGGTCGCCGCCGAGGTGTTTCCGTAGGAGTGGATGTTGACGAAGACCTTCGACTCATCGAGCCCCAGTCGCCGCGCGGTGGCGTCGATGATGCGGACGTTGGCCTGATGCGGTATCAGGAGGTCGACGTCGTCCAGATCGAGACCTGCCTTCTCCAGGGAGAGCAGAGCAGACTCCGACATCCTGGTCACCGCCTTGCGAAACACCTCCTGGCCCTCCATGGCGATCCCGCTCAGCGCCGGATCGAGGGGCTCCCGGTCCCCGGCGGTACCGTCACGGGGCACCTCCAGGATGTGACCCACCGAGCCATCCATGCCCAGGTCGGAGGAGAGCAGACCGACCTGATCCTCGGTCGGCTCCAGCACTACCGCGCCGGCCCCGTCCCCGAAGAGGACGCATGTCGTCCGGTCGGTGAAGTCCATGAGATGATGCAGTTTCTCGGTGCCCACCACGACGACAGTGCGATAGGTCCCTCCCTTGATCATGTTGGAACCGACCACCAGCCCGTAGACGAAGCCGGAGCAGGCGGCGTTGAGGTCCATGGCTGCCGCGTTCCAGGCCTCCATCCTCTTCTGGACCACCGATGCCGTGGAGGGGATGATCGAGTCGCCGCTGCAAGTGGCCACGAGGAGGAGATCGACGTCTCCCGGCGTCTTACCTGCCGCGGCCAGGGCGCGCAACGCCGCCACCGCGGCCAACTCTGAGGCCTCGACATGGCTGATCCGCCGCTCCTTGATCCCGGTGCGGGTGGTGATCCACTCGTCTGAGGTGTCGACCAGCTGCTCCAAGTCATGGTTGGTGAGGACGTTGGGTGGCATGCACTTGCCCCATCCGGTTATCTCGGCGTTCGGCATATCTGCTCCTCGACTCAGGTCATCGTACCGAGGGCCTGCGTTGCATTCTCGATGTCGTCGATCTCGGACACCACGAGCACTTCGGCTTCTGCCACAGTTCTCTTGGCCATTCCCCCGGTGACATCCCCCGGTCCGACGTGGACGAAAACACCCATCCCGTTGTGGGACATGTGCTCGAGGCTCTCCTTGAACCTCACGGTGGACACCACCTGACGGGCGAGCAGGGCAGGTATGTCATCCCGCGTGTGCGGTCTCCCGGTGGTGTTCGACCACACCGGGAAACGGGGCTCGGACACCTCGATCCGATCCAGCGCCGCCGCCACCTCGGCCGAGGCCGGCTTCATGAACGAGGAGTGGAACGCCCCGGCGACGTTGAGTGGGATGACCCGACGCACCCCTTTTCCCCTCCCCTCGGCCTCGAGCCACTCCAGGTCGGCTTGGTCCCCGGCAACGACGACCTGGCCCGGAGCGTTGATGTTGGCAACCTCGAGCCGTCCGCCCGCTGCCCGCCGCTCGGCGGCAATGGAAGCCGCCAGCTCCTCGTCCACCCCGATGAGCGCTGCCATGCCCGAGGGCTCGAGGTCGGCGGCGATGCCCATGGCCCTGCCCCTCGCCGCTACCACCCTCAAGGCGGTGTCGTAGTCGAGGGCACCTGCGGCCGCCAGTGCCGTGTACTCCCCGAGGGAGTGCCCGGCGGCCCCCGACGGATCCCCAGTCAAACTCTCGTCCAGGGTCTCCCAGAGGGCATAGCTCACGGCGAACAGGGCCGGCTGAGCGTGCTCGGTGCGGGTGAGCTCCTCCTCGGACCCGTCGAGACACATTCCCCGCAGGGACCAGCCCAGTATCTCGTCGGAGCGGTCACCGAGCAGGTCGGGCCGTCTCTCGAAGAGATCGGCGCCCATGCCGACGAACTGGCTGCCCTGCCCGGGAAAGAGGACGGCAAAGCTCACGAGTGTCCGACTCCCCCGGTCTGCGCCCCGTTACGACAGGGCATCTACCAATCGGGCCGCGTCATCGGCGTCGACGTCCCGATGGGTGACGATGCGCCACCACCCCTGACGGGGGCGGTTGGCCTTGAGTCCCGAGTCGGCGAGTCGGGAGGCCACTTCAGGCCAATCCATGCCGAGGGGGCCGAAATCGACCCTGAGCATGTTGGTCTCGACCTCGTCGGGGCGAATGGACCCGGGAAACCGCTCGGCGAGGTCTGCAGCCAATTTCTGAGCGAGGACGTGATCCTCGACCAGACGCGCCCGCCCGGCGAGGGCGACCCGTGCCGCGGCGGCGATGACACCCGCCTGCCGCATCCCTCCACCGAGACGCTTGCGGAGATAGCGAATCTCGTCGATGATCTCCCGGGGCCCGCAGACGATGGAGCCGACGGGGGCGCCAAGCCCCTTGGAGAAGCAGAACTGGATGGTGTCGGCCACCGCCGCGTACCGGGAGGCGGACACACCGGTCGCCGTCACTGCGTTGAAGATGCGGGCGCCGTCGATGTGGATGGAGAGACCATGGCCGCGAGCCTCCTCCGATGTCTTCTCCATGAGCTCCACGGGGACCACCCGCCCTCCGGAAAGATTGTGGGTGTTCTCCCAGGCCATCAATGAGATGCGGGGAAAGTAACCGCTCATCTCCATGGCTTTCTCCACATCTTCGGGCTCTATGCGCCCGGCCTCCCTGCTCACGGTGCGAAACCCGACCCCGCTGAGCGCCTGGGGGGCACCGGCCTCGATCGAGCGGACGTGGCTCGCCTCGTTGGCGAGGATCTCCTCACCCGGGCTGGTGTGGTACATGACGGCGAGCTGGTTCCCCATGGTGCCCGTCGGGACCAGGATCGCCGCCTCCTTGCCGACGGCCTGGGCCGACTCCTCCTCGAGGAGGTTCACGGTGGGATCATCGTGGTAGACGTCGTCGCCAAGTGGGGCGGTGACCATGGCCTCCAGCATCTCGGGAGTGGGGCGGGTGACCGTGTCGGATCTGAAGTCGGCGATCCCGTCGGGAAATGCCATGGGCGCTCAATGCTAAGCGAGCATGCCAATAGGGCGGAGTTGGGGTTTGCACGTGCAACGGGTTGCGTTTTCCGCAACCGGTTGCGATAGCAACGGGTAGAGGCAGCGGCTAGAGACGGTCGAGCGACTCCCCGATGCGCCCTGCGGCTTCTTCGATCCGATCGGTGGCCTCCACCAGGGCGAAACGGACATGACCCTCCCCCGAGGGCCCAAAGCCGACACCGGGGCTGGTGGCCACCCCCGCTTGCTCCAGAAGGTGGATGGAGAAATCCAGCGAGCCCATCTCGTCGTAGGGACCTGGGATCTCTGCCCAGACGAACATGGTTCCGGCCGGCTTGGCCACCTTCCAGCCGCAGTCGGCGAGACCGTCGACCAGGGCGTCACGGCGGCGGCGGTAGGTCTCGCAGACCTCGAGGGTGAACTCGTCGCCGGTGTCGAGGGCGGTGGCTGCCGCGAACTGGATGGGCTGGAAAGTGCCGTAGTCGAGGTAGGACTTGAGTTTGCCCAGGGCTCCGACCACTTCGGCATTGCCGGAGAGGAAACCCACCCGCCAACCGGCCATGGAGTGCCCCTTGGTCAGTGAGTACAGCTCGACGGCGACCTCTTTGGCCCCGTCCACCTCCAGGATCGAGGGAGGACGATGGCCGTCGAAGGCGATGTCCGCATAGGCGAAGTCGTGGACTACGACCACCTCGTTCTCTGTGGCGAACCTCACCAGACGCTCGAAGAAGTCGAGGTCCACGGTCTTGGTGGTGGGGTTGTGGGGGAAGCTGACGATGATCACGCGGGGACGGGGCCAAGAGTTGCGGAACATCCGGTTGACCACCTCGAAGTAGTCCTCCTCCGATCCGACCGGGGCTTTGCGCACCTCCGCCCCCGCGATGATCGGTGCGTAGATGTGGATCGGATAGGACGGCTCGGGGACGATGGCGGAGTCACCGGGCTGAACTAGGGCCCAGAGGAGGTGGGCGAGACCCTCTTTGGCCCCGATGGTCGTGATCACCTCTGTCTCGGGATCGAGCTCGACTCCGAAGCGGCGGCGGTAACGATTGGCGGCCGCCATCCGCAGATCGTCGATCCCCCGCGACACCGAGTACCGGTGGTTATGGGGATGCCGCACCTCGTCGACCAGCCGCTCCACGGCAGGCTCGGGTGAGGGGATGTCGGGATTGCCGAATCCGAGATCGATGACGTCCACCCCCGAAGCGGCGACCTCCCCCTTGCGCCGGTTCACTTCGGCGAAGGCGTAGGGCGGCAACGATCCGATGCGCCGAAAGTCCATGGGGTCGCACAAGCTAGAACGACGATGGGTCGTCGCCGTGGAAATGACGGGCCGCTAGCCGGCGACGCGGTCGATGACCGCTGTGATCCGCTTGGGCAGGACCACTCGAGTGGCCGCGATGACCTCGCGGATCATGCCCAGCAGGTCCACGGGGCCGTCCCAGTGCTCCTCGACGACTTCTCTCCCGGCTCGCTCTATCAGCGAGTCGATGGCCAGCATCAGGAGGAGCAGGTCGTCGGCCCATCCCACCACCGGCACCACCTCGGGGATCAGGTCTATGGGGCTGGCCACGTAGGCGAAGGCGAGGCCGAGGGCGATCTTGGAGCGCCGGGGCACCCTGGGATCCCTGAGGAGACGCGTCACCAGTTTGATCAGATTGGGCAGCAGCTTCGCGGCGTCGGTGACCAGCTTGCGGCTCTGGATGCTCCTGCCCTCGGGGGGCAAGACATCGTCGGGGTGCACCCGTTTCGGCTCCTCGGTCATTCGATCTCGATCCTCGTCTTCGGCTCGCCGTCATCTTGGTCTCTGGCCTCGCCTATGGAGCCCACCTCTTCGATCACGGCCTCCACGGCCTTGAGCCCTTCTATCGCCGCCTGCAACAGGTGATAGACCACTCGGCGGCTCGCCCTGCCCAGCGCGGCCATCGAGGGGGAAGGCTCGCTCACGCCGGCGGTTGCTCGACAAAGGTCACCAACAGTGTCCCCTCCTCGAGGCGGGCCCTGGTCACTTCGCGACGATGAAGCACGTCGGGAAGGATGAAGGACCGTCGGTAGGGGCCGAGCTGCACATACAGCTCGTGGCCATGTCTGAAGACCTCGAGGTCCGCCTTCTCCACAAAGGGAACATCAAGCTCCATGGTGACGGTGGACTTGTCCTCGACGATGCGGAATGGGCTCCTCGCCTCGAAGTCGAAGATCGGGTCGATGTCCCCGTAGAGCTCGTCGGCCATGAGTCGGAGCCGGTCGATGCCGACCATCTCGTCGTCGAAGAGTCGAAGACGGAGCCGGGGCACCTCGGCGAAGGCGTCGTCGATCGCGTTGAGATGACCCTTTTGGATCGTCCTCCATCTCTCGAAGTAGGGGTCGGCCACCAGGTCGGGAAGCACCCGGTTGACCACGACTCCGTCGACCCCGTAACCGAAGAGCCCGAGATAGCTGTAGGTTCGCCGCGCCTCGTCGATCACCATCTTCTCCGGGTTTATCACCAGCCGCGCCGAGGTGACCTCCGGACGGGCCAGCAGATCTTTCACCGCCTCAACCGAGTCGAACACCGATTGCGCCGCACCGAACACTTCGTCCTGGGGCAGGGGGAGATCGGTGATCCGGCTCAAGAGGGGCCGCGCCGCCCGCATCAACCTCCGTTCGGTGGGCATCACCTTCTCGAAGTACCAGGAGAGGACCTCGGGGAGGGAGAGCAGGCGCAGGGTCTCTGCTGTGGGGGCACAGTCCACCACGACCACCTCGTAGTCGCCCGACCGGGCGTGCCGATTCACCTCGAGCAGGGCGAACAGCTCGTCCATGCCGGGGAAGATGAGGAACTCCTCGGCCTCGATGCCCGCCGCCCCACCCCAGTCGAGAACTTCCATGAGCTGGCGGCGGATCGACCCCCAATGTCGGTCGAGCTGGCGCTGGGCGTCGATTTGCTGGCCGCGGAGACGTTCGGTCAGCGACGTGGGCTCGGGTCCGAGGCTCATGGCCAGTGCGTCGGCTAGCGAGTGCGCGGGGTCGGTGGAGGTGACCAGGGTGCGATGACCCGCATCAGCAGCCGCCAAGGCCGTGGCCGCGGCCACGGTGGTCTTCCCGACTCCGCCCTTGCCCGTGACCAGGACGATCCTCATGCTCAGGCTCTCTCCAAGACCCGCTTGCGAAGGCCGCGCAGCGCTGTGGTCACGATCTGCTTCTCGGCCTGCCTCCGCACCAGCCCGGGCAGGTTGAAGTTGGGCTCGACCCGAAGCGAGTACACCACCTCTGTGGCTCCGTCGTCCTTGGGTGTGAACTGATAGGACCCCTCCAGCATGCGGAGGTCGCTGCTCTCCTCGGCGATCCAGCTGAGCATGTTGGGCCGGTCGTGGGTGTAGCGAAGGACGTACTCGATCACCTTGACGAATCCTTCCAGGATGAACCGGGCTCGCTTCACCCGTCCCTCGGCGTCGGTGTCCAGGACCTCGACCTCCCTGACCCCACTAGCCCACTCCGGATAGGACGCTACGTCCGCGGCGGTGTCATAGAGCACCTCCGGGGTTGCGTCGATCTCGAGTGCTGAGAAGGTTCCTTCGGTCATGGCAGAGAAGAGGATCCCAGAACCCCGAGGGTAGTGGACGGGCCACTAACCGGATTGGCCACCTCTAACCCACCCGCCCGCCGCGGACCGTCGTGCCCTCCACCCTCAGGTATCGGCCGGTGGCGCGGAAGTAACCGGAGTTCAGACAGGTGGTGGGCCCCACCCGCCAGGTGGTGGCCTGCGCCTGGTGGATGTCGCCGAAGAGGTGGAGCCGGGGCCGGTGCTCACGCAGGTAGCGAAGCACCGGTTCGGAGCCCCGTTCCTCCCTGCCCGTGATCACATCGAGACGGAGGGGTCGCAGCGCAGGCGCGACATGGGTGCAGAGGACCTCGACCGGGCCCATCCTCTCCAGCATCTGGGCCATCTCCTCGTCGGAGACTTCCCCTTCGGCGCGGAGAGGCGTGGACACCCCTCCCCCCACGAATCCGAATCTGACACCATCGATGTCGATCGCCTCCCCGTGCACATAGCGGTAGCCGGCGGGCAGTGCCTCCCGGAGTTGCCGCGGTCTGTCGACATTCCCGTGAATCACAAGGCCCGTGCCGCCGGACAACGCCTCGGCCACCTCGGCGTACTGTCTCTCCAGGGCCTCGCCGATGGCGTCTCTCACCTCCTCGCCCCGATCCCCCACCTCCCGGCTCCAGAGCGATCGCATCGTCTCGAAGTCGCCTTCCCCGCGAGCCGAGGAAGCGGCGCGGGCGAAGGCGATTCCGAGAACGTCGGCCACGGCCCCCTCGCCGCTTCGATAGTCGGTGAGGTTGGCGAGATCACCCAGAACTGCAAGGGGCTCGCCCAGCCCGACGAGCCGGCGGAGGGTGGCGGTGGCGCCGTGGACGTCGGAGACGAACAGCATCAGACGCCGGTGCGGGAGACACTGAAGCGCACCCACAGGACAGAGAGGACGGCGGCAGCGACCGCCACCCCGAGAGCCGACTGCCAGGTCAGGTCGATTGGGGAGAACTCGGCGGAGAGCCCTCCCATGCCAAACCCGGCCAGGGCGCCGATCACCGTCTTCCCGGCTGGTCCCAACTTCTCTCCAGGATCACGAAGAGGGCGACCCAGACTCTCCGCGAAGGCTCCCCCGACGATCACGACCAGCAAACCGAACAGAGCGGCCGCCAGTGCGACCGAGTACACCTTGACCATCGTCGCAGAGAGTAACCCTCGAGAGCCCCCACGCCGAGGGGACCGGCTCAGGAGACGTTTCGCTCCCTCGGCACCAACTTGAGCCCCGGCACCAGACCGTGATCGGCCAGGTTGGACAGTGCGGCGCTCTCACTCTCCGTGAGGGCGAACGGCCCCTCCTCGAGGAGATAGGTGACCACGCAGTCCCGGCAGGCAGCGGTATCCCTCATCGCACAGCTCTCGCAATCGATCAGCATCATCGACCTCCTGGCCGTCAAGCTAGAGAGCGCCTGTGACAGGAAATCCCGCACCGCTCGCCTCACAGGAGATGAGCTGCCTAAAGGCCGGGCGTGTTACTCCTCGTCGATGAACCCATTCTCGGTGAGCCAGGCGGTGGCCACATCGTCGGGGTTCTGCGCCTCCAACTCGACTCGACCGTTCAGATCGAGGAGCACGTCCGTGGTGATCTCTGCGGAGATCGAGTTGATCAGGTCCCTGAAGTCGTCACCATACGCATCCAGTACCTCGTCGTTCACCACGGGGATGAT
This sequence comes from uncultured Acidimicrobiaceae bacterium, assembly GCA_964485005.1. GTDB lineage: Bacteria > Actinomycetota > Acidimicrobiia > Spongiisociales > ZC4RG35 > JAHWLC01. The sequence goes on from CAZAHX010000034.1 coordinate 9,281, forward strand.
GTTCTCGGGTGCGATGATCTCCTCGGTGCCTTCCAGGGCCACGAAACCCTTCTCGGTGATCACCGGCTGTGTGGAGAAGAGCAGGGCCAACTGGATGTCGCCGGCCTCCAGGGCCGCGACCCGGGCCGCTCCTTCCTGGATCGCCTCGAATCGGAGATTGTCCAGGCCGTAGTTCTCCACGAGACCGGCGTAGCAGGTCTCCCGGTCCTCACACTCCGGCGGCCCCCCGAGTGTGATCTCCCCGACCCCGCTCAGGTCGGCCACGGTGCTCACCCCGTTCTCCTCGGCGAACGCCCCGGTGACCACGAACACGTTCTTGTCCTCACCGGGTGCCGGCTCGAGAACACTGACACCCATTTCCCCGAAAAGGTCGGCCAGGACCGGCGTCGCCTCGTTGGTGTCGTTGGGAGCGGTCTCCCCGAAGCCCACGGCGATCGCAGAGCCCAGATACTCGGGGATGAAGCTGATGGCGCCCGACTCGATCTCGGGGAAGATCAGCTCCCTCGAGCCCAGGTTGAGGTTCCTCGCCACCGGGTAGCCGCGGTCCTCCATCGCCTGTGCGTAGATCTCGGCCAGGATGACCGACTCCGGGAAGTTGAACGAGGCGACGTTGATGGTGGGGCCTTCAGGGACCTCTGCGCCTTCCCCCGATCCGTCGCCACATGCCGCCAAGATCAGCGCCAGTGCCGCCAGGACCGCCCCGAAGGCGCGGTTGCGGTTGCTCCGCATGGGTAATCCTTTCTTAGTCCGGATGAGCCCACCAATTGGCGGGCTCATGCTGGGGAACCCTATGCGCAGACCAGGTGTTCCGGGAAATCAGGAGATGACGGCAGCGGCTCTCACCTCGGTGTCGGAGAGCCTCCGCACGCCGGCTGGGAGCAGCGCTCTCTCCACCAGGGTGAACACCCAATCGGCCAAGAGCGTGAGTATCGCGATGAGGATCGCACCGGCGAAGACCTCGACCCTTCCCAGACTGCCCTGAGCAAAGCCCCGCACCACGTACTGACCCAGACCCCCGCCCGAGGAGAGCACCGCGGCCAGGGGTACTGTGGCGAGGACCTGGATCAGCGAGATGCGGACGCCCGCCAGGATCACCGGCTCCCCCATCGGGACCTCGACCTCCCAGAGGATCTCACCCTCGGTGAAGCCCATGCCCCGGGCCGCCTCCACCGTGCCCGGCGGGACATTGGCGATGGCGGTGTAGGCATTGGTGAAGATCGGGGGAACAGCCAGCACCACCAGAGCGACCACGGCGGGCCAAAAGCGAAGGCTCACCCCGGCGCGGAGGAAGAACACCCCGGCCAGGATGAGAAGCCCGAAGGATGGGATCGCCCGACCCACGTTGACGACGGCATTGACCGAGAACTCGCCGATCCTCCGGTGCCCCAGCCACAGGGCCACCGGGAGTGCGACGACGATGGCGATGATCATGGGGAGCGCCGCGAGCCAGAGGTGCTCCACGGTCCTGGGGAGGATCCCGTCGCTGCCCAGCCATCTGCCCTCCTCCCCGAACCACGCCACCACATCGGCGAGGAACTCGATCATGTCCCCGCCCTGGCCCAGGGTGCGAGTCGTCGGCCCAGCCAGAGCAGCCCGACGTCGATGAGAGCCGCCAGCGCCACGGAGAGAGTCACCCCCACGATGATCTCGGTGGGGAAGATGATCGACTTGCGCAGACCGTTGAGTATGAAGAAGCCAAGTCCCCCCAGCCCCAGCAACGAGGTCACCGTGACCAGGCCGACGACCGTGACCGTGGCGATGCGGATCCCGGCGACCACCACCGGCAGCGCCAGGGGCATCTCGATGCGTCTCAGCACCTGACCGGGGGTATACCCCATGCCCACCGCGGCCTCCTTGGTCTCGGCTGGGACCCCTCTCAGCCCGGTGACGATGTTCCTCACCAGGATGAGGAGGGTGTAGGAGACCAGGGCCACCTCGGCGGTGACAAGCTTCTCGGCAAAGGTCCCGATTCCGACGATCGCCACCAGCAGGGCGAAGACCGCCAGGGAGGGGATCGTGTAGAGGATCCCCGACCCCGACGCGATCGGCTCGTAGGTCCGGGGCCTGACGAGCGCGAGCACCGACAGGGCGATGGATATCGCCAACCCCACCGCCAGGGCGATCCCGGTCAGCGTGAGGTGCTCCACGGTTCGCTCCCAGATCTGATCGAGATTGCGGAAGACCCAAGACCAGTCGAAGAACGGCCTCTGTTGGGCGAGAATGCTCACTCGGTGATCCTCTCCGCGATGGACTCGAGGTCGATCATCCCCAGATAGCGACCCTCGTCGGCCACGACCCCCACTCTGGCGTGATTGGTGACCACGGCGTCCAGAGCCTCCCGAAGCGAGGAGTCGGGGGTCAGCGAGACGAGAAACTCCTTGGGCACGAGCTCGGCCAGGGGACGACCGTCCAGCTCGGACTCCCAGACCCAGCCGGTGATGTGACCGTGGTCGATGAGCCCCACCCAATCGACCTCGTGTCGACGCATGACCTGTCGCGCCTCCTCCGGGGTCGCCCCGACATCCACTACCGGGCCCGGGGAGAGCTCGACCTCGGACACCGGGAGCAGGGCGAGGCGCTTCAGACCCCTCTCCCCGCCCAGGAAGCTCCTCACGAACTCGCCGGCCGGCTCGGAGAGGATGGCTGCCGGTGTGTCGTACTGCTCGAGGATCCCTCCCATGTTGAGGATAGCGACCCGGGTTCCCAGATAGAGCGCCTCGTCGATGTCGTGAGTCACGAAGACGATCGTCTTCCTGAGACGATGGTGGAGATCGAGCAGCTCCTCTTGAAGATGGCTCCTGACGATGGGGTCGACCGCGCCGAACGGCTCGTCCATCAGCATGATCGGTGGGTCGGCGGCGAGGGCACGGGCCACGCCCACTCTCTGTTGCTGGCCACCCGACAGCTCCGAGGGATACCGGTCGAGCATCGATTCCTCCAGACCCATGACCGCGACCAACTCGCTCACCCGGTTTCGGATCCGCTCCTGGTCCCACTCGAGGAGGACCGGCACGGTGGCGATGTTCTCTGCAATCGTGCGGTGCGGGAAGAGCCCAACCTGCTGGATGACGTAACCGATGCCGCGACGCAGCTCGTGTGCCTCCACGGAGAGGGCGTCCTGCCCGTTGACGAGGATCCGCCCCGAAGTGGGCTCGATGATGCGGTTGATCATCTTGAGGGTCGTGGTCTTCCCACAACCCGAGGGGCCCACCAGCGTCACCAGCTCGCCCTTGCCCATTTCGAGGTCGAGATGATCAACCGCAGGTCTCCGCATGCCGGGAAACACCTTGGTGACACCCTCGAGGCTGATCATCGGTTGTGGGGACACGGCGCCTCCAGCTAGTGGTGGGCAGGCGATCGACCTTAGAAGGGGGTCAGCCCACCTCTGCGAGGAAACCGAGCACTTCCCGCAGGTATTTCTCCGGAT